>JARRQQ010000643.1:0-4661 GCA_037381725.1 Sedimentisphaerales bacterium | reverse complement strand
GGCTCGTCGATATGACCCAGACGTCCATCTCGCACAAGGGGATCAACCTGATGAGCGAGCCGTTGGTCGCCCACTTGCATCAGACCCTTGAAAAGAAGGAGCAGGCCATCTTGCTCTTGAACCGGCGGGGCTACAGCAATTTCGTCTTTTGCCCGTCTTGCAAGTACACGCTTCGGTGCCGGAACTGCGACGTTGCGCTGACCTTCCACAAATCGAAAGTCCCCACTTACAAGCGGATGCGCACCGTCACGGGCGAGCACATCAACTACGGCTACGCGATTTGCCATTATTGCTTATCTCAGACGCTCGTACCGGAGAAGTGCCCGCTGTGCGGCAAGGGTTTCGCCATGATCGGCCTCGGCTCGCAACGCCTTGAAGAGGAGTTGACCAAGAAGTTCCCGAAGGCCCGCGTCGCCAGGATCGACAGCGATTCGATGGCCAGCAAAGATTACTACCACCTACTCAGAGACTTCGGCGAAGGGCGGATCGACATCCTGGCGGGTACGCAAATACTGGCCAAGGGCCTGCACTTTCCAAACGTCACAATGGTCGGCATTATCAGCGCCGATACGAGCCTCTATCTGCCCGATTTTCGAGCGAACGAGCGAACGTTCCAACTGATTTCGCAGGTGGCCGGGCGGGCGGGCCGCTCCGAGAAGAAGGGCACGGTTTTCGTCCAGACCTTCCTGGCCAACCAACCGGCGATACGATTCGCTCTGGACGGGAACTTCGACGGCTTCGTGGTAGAGGAATTGAAGCACCGCCGGGCGTGCAATCTACCCCCCTTCTGGCGGCTGGCCCTGATCGTCCTGCGTGACATGAAGTCCGATAAGCTCGGTGCCGCATGCCAGCAGATGCGTCAGCGGATCGACCGCATCATCCGCCGGGATGGTCTGGACATCACCGTTCGCGGGCCGATGCCGGCGGTCATCAGTCGAATCCAGCGTTTCCACCGGATGCAAATCATCGTCCAAGCTCCACAGGCAGCCACATCCAACGGTTGTTCGCCAGCCTGCGCAGCCAAGGTCCTGTCCGCCCGGCGGTAAAAGTCGCCATCGATATTGATCCGGTAAATTTATTGTAGGGTTGACTCCAACTTCAGACTCATATAGTATTGTCTCTCGATTGCTCGATACTCGATGCCCCATGAATGGTCAACCGGCATCGAGAATCCGCAGCCCGGGGAGTAGCTCAGCTTGGCTAGAGCGCTGCGTTCGGGACGCAGAGGTCGCAAGTTCAAATCTTGTCTCCCCGATTGGGTTGGTGAAAGAATTGGGCGGAGGGGCGCTCAGGAACTGCAAGATTGACTCTATCTGCCATGGCAGGCCTGCTCGTTTATTACGTCTACATACTCCGAAGCCTCGAGGCAAAAAGGCTGTACATTGGTCACACAGATAACCTGGAGAGAAGACCTAAGGAACACAATACCGGCCGAGCTCGTAGCTGTCGCTACCGCCCACTTGAGCATAAGCCGCAGGAGTTACAGCCGCACCAAGAAAATGGCTTATCGATTCTCATTTCTAACCTGCAATCCCTCCCCACCCAAACTCCGGCCCGGCCCCGGCTGAGCGTTTGGATTCATGGGGGAGGCAGATGGTTTTTCAGGAGTGCTTTTCCTGTCGGCCGTCTGGGGAAAATATGTGCTCAAGCAACTCTCGGCGCTTACTCCCAGACGCCCAATCGTTACGGCAATATTATGGTCCGCGAGAACCTGCTGAATGTAGCCTTCGTATCCACTGCTTCCTTTTATCCTGTCCGCCTTGTGTCCTACTATTTTTTCGAATGCATCGTCTAAATCACTCATGATATCTCCTGCTTTTCAAAACGATTCGGTTGCCCCGCCACTACATTCACATCGTACAAAAACATATGCTAAACGTACCGTCCGAGTCAAGGGCATACTCCGGGCCGCACCCGGCTGAGAGTGTCGATTTGAGGTGGTTCTGTGGCAGTTCCACTGCCCTAATGCTTGAAGGAGCGACGGTCCCTGTCCCTTCCGGCGGAGCTTGGGCGGTGGTTGCAGGACGTCTTCTACCGTGATATACTGTTTTGTCATGCTGTTCTTCCTTGGCTATGAAGGGTAAAGCTGAGTTTCTTATGGTAGATTCACCTCGTAAATGCCGAGTTGATGAACAAGCGCGAGAATACGAATTGAAAAAATGTCTGAAAGTTTGAGAACGCATGCCGTATGAAGAATTTCCTGTTCCTCTCATCTGTGAAATGCCTTGGGTTACTGGCAATACTTTTAACGCTGACGGATTGTGGGTGGAGCAATCAGCCATCCAAAATTCGTCGTTGGGAACCCGTCGGGCTGTCCGGTGGAGGCGGGATGTTCAGTCCCGCGATCTCGCCCGCCGATCCCAATTTGATGATGCTCAACTGCGATATGAGCGCCGCCTACATCTCCGAGGACGGCGGCCACAACTGGCGGATGATTCACCAGGCCCAGTTGCGGACCGACACCCAGTGCCGGCCGGCCTTTCACCCGTCCGACGCCAACGTTGTCTACGCTTCATCCCAGGGCCGGCTGAAGATCAGCCGGGATCGCGGCCGGACTTTCGCGCCTATTGGTGACCTTAGAGATTCCCTCTCGGGCGAGATCGCCATCAATCCCTCCGATCCGAATATCATGCTCGTGGGCACGCGCAACGGACGGGTCCGGCTCTCACGCGACGCGGGCGCCACCTGGACCGCTTGCGAGGATCCGCAAGGCCGGGTGCTTGGGTTCCACTTCGACCGCGCAAGCAATGGCCGCACGATGTTTGCCGCCACGGACAGGAACATTTGGCGATCTGACGACGGCGGGCGGACCTGGGTGGAGAAATCCGATGGGCTGCCCTGGAAGGAAATCAAGGGGTTCAGCGGTGGCTCCGATTCGACGGGGACCATGCTCTATTGTACGGTCACCAGCAAACTGGAGAACGGTGTCTTGCGAGGGGGTATCTACCGTTCGCGAGATAGCGGGCAGACGTGGCAATCGGCGATGGGCCGAGGCATCAACGTGGACACGACGACGGCCGACCGGTGGGCTTTCGGTCCTATCGCTCAGTACAAACAGGTCCTGACCACAAACGCCAGGCCGCTGACGGTCTACGTCACGAACACAAGCACGGGCTTTCATCCGCCGCACCATGAGACCGTCTACCGCAGCGATGACGGCGGTGAGACCTGGCGAGCGACCTTCTTCCAGGACCCCCGATTCAAGGAATACAACGTGGCCCCCAACTACGTCACCGCCTCGGCGGGACAGTCGTACAAAGGAGGCAATACGCCCTTCGACGCCGCGATCTGCGACAGCGACCCGAACCGCCTGATCCTCGTGTGGAGCCAGTCCTACGTGACCCACAACGGGGGCGATACGTGGTTCAACGGCGATACCTACCCCGCCCCCGGCCAGAAACCCGGGCCGGGCAGCGCATGGGCGTGCACCGGTCTGGTCGTCACCACGACGTGGAACTACTATATCGATCCGTTCGAGCCCAACCGTCATTACATCGCCTACACGGACATCGGCTTCGCCCGTTCCGTCGATAGCGGCAAGACGTGGATTTGGTGGGACAAGAATACCTGGGCACCCTGGCGAAACACGTGCTACGAGATCGCGTTCGACCCGGCCGTCCCCGGCAAGATGTGGGGCGCGTTCTCCAACGTGCACGACATCCCGAACGACAACATCATTTCCGAACGTCACGGCCACAACGGTCCCGGCGGCGTGTGCATCTCCCGCGACTTCGGCGCCTCGTGGAAGCCGGAGGCGCAGGGGCTGCCGCTGCGCCCCGTGACCTCTATCGTGCTCGACCCGCGCAGTCCCAAGAACGCCCGCACGCTCTACGCAGGCGTCTTCACTGAAGGCGTGTACAAATCGACCGACGACGGCAAGACCTGGACGCTGAAAAAGAGCGGCTTGGGCGACCCGCTGAACCTGCGCGTTTCCCGCGTGATTCTGCACCAGGACGGGACGCTCTTTGCGATGATCTGCGCCAAACGTGCCGGCCGGGGAGAGCCGCTCATGAGCGAGGGTGTCGGCCTCTACCGGTCCAGGGACGGCGCCGAGACTTGGGAGAAGGTCAACGCCTCGCACGTCTTCCTGTATCCGAAGGATTTTTCCGTCCACCCGCAGAACAGCGACGTTATCCTGGTGGGCGTGTGCGATGCGGGCAGGGGCGATGAGTCCGGGGGCCTCTACCGCACGCGGGACGGCGGCCGGAATTGGCAGTGTATCGGCCGCCAGGCCCGCCAGACCTTCGGCGGCTATTTCCACCTGAAACACGATGGATGGATTTATATGACGCTCACCGAGGGCGCCCCCGGCGCGGGACTCTGGCTCTCCCGGGACAACGGTCAGACGTGGCAGGCGTTCGACGGTCTGCCCTTCTCGAACATCCAGCGCGTAACGTTCGACCCTGCCAACGACGATCTGATCTACGTCACCACTTTCGGCGGCAGCATCTGGCGAGGCCCAGCCGTGCCGCATGGATAGCCTCCTCCGAGGTTCGCATGTGGGGACTGTAAGATGGGGGCCGACTCGTGGGCTGCTGCCATTTTTGGCGCTCTTGCTGCGACTCCGTTGACCTGTCCACCGTTCGATACTACAATACTTAATTGATAACGTGTTGTATGGAGAGCCACGATGAGTTGGTTTCCTTGCCCGTACTTAAAGG
>JARRQQ010000642.1:0-2986 GCA_037381725.1 Sedimentisphaerales bacterium | reverse complement strand
CCGAAATGCTTCCCCCATGCAAGGCAATCGCAGGGTCGAAAACGAGTAGCCAAATGGAATCGTGGGAAAGAGATGGTGGCGTGATATTTCTCAAAGAAATCGGCTTGGAAGTGGGCCAAACAGTCTTGGATTTTGGTTGCCGAGTAGGCCATTATACGATTCCAGCAGCCATGGTCGTCGGAGATGAAGGAAGAGTCTTTGCCGTAGACAAAGAACAGGACAGCTTAGACGAGCTGAGACAGAAAGCCAGGGCTCATAAGCTAAGAAATGTAAGGATAATGAAAACCTCGGGTCAGACGACCTTGGATTTTGAAAGCGAATCCGTCGAGGTCGTCTTATTCTATGATGTGCTTCATTATCTGGATAAGGGTGACAGAAAAAAGCTTTACCTGGAAGCTCAACGTGTGTTGAGACAAAATGGTCTGTTTTCGGTTTATCCGAAGCATACGCTGGAAGACGAACCGTCCCAGGAATTCAGACACCTGAGTCTGAACGACGTTAAACAGGAAATTGAGGACTCGAAATTCATCTTTGAACGAAAATTGTGCGGCAGGATAAGTCACGACGACGGACTAAACCACGGCTGTGTTTTGAATTTCAGGAAGGACCCAGATGCCCCATGAGAATCGTCATTCTTTATGATAACAACGCCCAACCGGGATTTGAATCAGGATGGGCTTTTTCGTGCTTGGTGGACAGGAGCCAACCAATCCTCTTTGACACTGGAGACGACGGCCAAAAGCTCATGGCTAACTTCGCGAAAGCGAACATTGATCCTAAGAGTGTGAATACAGTTGTGCTCTCGCACAACCATTGGGACTATGTAGATGGACTGAAGGGTTTCCGGAAATTTAACACAGAAGCTGAAGTCATACATCCAAACGCATTTTCAGAGCCGACAGAAATATCCCCAGGTGTCTATTCAACCGGGGCGCTCGGGGTGCCTCTAAAAGAGCAATCCTTGGTGGTGAAAACCGAAAATGGAAATATTGTAATCACTGGTTGTGCCCATCCCGGTTTGGAGAGAATCCTTCAAACAGCCAGAGAGCTTGGCCGAATTTACGGTGTACTTGGCGGCTTTCACGGTTTCTCCAAGTTCGCCGAACTGGAAGGGATTTCATTCATCGCTCCTTGCCACTGCACTGAGCATACCGACCGAATAATGCAAAGATATCCCACTCAGTTTGAGCAGATACAGGCTGGCAGTGTTATAGATATATAAACGTGCGTAATGATAGATGGGTCTCGTCGACCACAAGGAGCAGAGAAATATGGTAATAAAACTACTACTTGGCGTCTTGATCGGGGGAGCTATCGGTGCCGTTCTGGGCTATTTCGGCAAGTGTTCATCCGGGACGTGCCCCTTGACGGCCAATCCATTCCGCGGTGCTCTCTATGGAGCCATCGTTGGGGGCTTATTGGCGTCGGTGCTATCGGTGCAACCACAAGAAGGAACGGCGCCATCAGTGGATAAGCAGGCAGTACCCAAAGAGACAATGGGAGCGCCGGAGAACTCAGGAGACTCGGGGGTCATCCACATTAATAACCGCTCTGATTTTGAGGCCAAGGTACTTCATGCAAGCGGGATTTTTCTTGTCGACCTTTATTCCGATCGCTGCCCTCCGTGTCGGATGCTCGCTCCGACCATAAACTCACTTGCTGATAAGTACACTGGAAAGACTACTGTGTGTAAAGTCAATATCGACCGCGCACCGGCTATCGCCGATGGATACAGCGTCATGGCTATACCGACCGTTCTCTTTATCAAAGACGGCAGAGAGGTCAAGCGTCTCGTGGGATTGCAGCCCGAAGCGGTCTATGCAGACGAATTGGAGAAGTTGATTCGCTGAATGACGCATGCCTTACAAATGAGAATTCGAAAGGGAACTTTGGTGAATATCTCAAGACGCAATTTGTTTTTCAAAGGCTTGGCGACAATCGGTTGCGGAGCCTTCTACAAAGTAACCGATACAGCCGTAGGAGCAGAAACCATGAATGAGGCGAACGATGAAAGATTTTTCACATTATATCCAGTGGGTAAAGTGAGAAAGCAACGGGGGTCAATAAAGCTACAGATTTTTGACAAATACCGCGGTGCACTCAAGGGATTGGACGGCTTTTCGCACATATTCGTCCTTTACTGGTTTGACAGAAACGACACACCCGAAAAACGGAATATTCTCCAGGTCCACCCGCGAGGTAACAGAAAGAATCCCCTGACGGGAGTTTTTGCATGCCGCGCTCCGGTACGGCCTAATCTTATTGCGCTGAGTCGATGCAAGATCCTCTCGATCAAGAATGAAATCATCCTTGTTGATAAGATCGATGCTTTGGATGGCAGCGCAATCCTCGACATCAAGCCGTACATTTGTTCTATCGACGGAGAACCAAGTGATATCCGGGTACCGGACTGGCTCAAAGACTAAGACTCGAGCGATGACATGGAAACTGTGATTGATTGGCTACTAAGAAGAAAACGTGTAGAACACAAGGAAGACCATGGAATCAGTTTGGCCATTCAAACAATAGAGGAATTTTTGGGAAGGACGTTTACGTGCCCGGAAACAACACCAAAGACTTCAAGGATTCATCGGGATGAGATCCTGGAACTCATCCAGCAAGAGCTGCCGGTTCATTACGACTATACGACACGAGTGAAAACATATCTTAACAGAAAAGGAATTCCACAGGCACGAATAGAAATAGTCGGAAGTAGTGGGATATCGAAGCGATACAATCCGCTGGATAGGAGGTTCCACATTGCGACCGAACCACCATACCCCTCGAATCCGAGAAAGGTTAGATCGAATTTTATTTGAGCCGTAACGCTCCAGCCTTCGATTAGGAGAGTTCCTTCTATGATGACTACCGAAACCATGGACCACAAACACCAGGAATACGTATATGGTCCGGTTCCATCAAGAAGGCTGGGTCGTTCACTCGGGATCGATCTGGTCCCGTTCAAGACGTGTACCTATGATTGTAT
>JARRQQ010000641.1:3027-5696 GCA_037381725.1 Sedimentisphaerales bacterium | reverse complement strand
AAGGAATACGGGGCCGTCGGAATCGGCAGGCACGGGAATTTCTTGCAGTGGGGGTATTGGGCGCCGCCGTCTCAGATGGCGGAGGACGGCAAGAAATTGTTTCTCAATTGTATCTGTTATATCCACAAGTTTGACGGCAAGGCGCCTCTGGTCCGTACGACCGCCCAGCATCGTCTGAATACGATCAGACTCGCTCCCGGGGCTGAACGTTCATGGCGAAGAAGAAGAAAAGAGAATGACAAGAGTATTACGCCGTACATCCCGGACGATGTGACGGAGAAATTCTTGGGGGACCCAAATGGATTAGTGCAGTACTACAAAGACAATATCGAGCTCATCTATCTGGATCGACAATTTCGCGTGGACAGCGAGCTTAAATCGCTCGGTATCAGTTCCAATCGCCATATCGACACCCTCGAACGGCTCATTGCTCTCTTGCGAGACGATAGCCACGCTGATACGGCTCGGCTATTGCTCTCACGCTACACAAATGAGTCCTTCCAAACCGCAGAACAATGGCAATCGTGGTTTGACCACAATAGGGACAGAATCTTCTTCACGGACGTGGGCGGCTATAAGTTTCTTGTCGCTCCGAAGGGATACCCGCTCACAAGTCAGTAGCCCGTTCACTGCACACAGTAGTGGTCCATCCCGGCGGGGTTCTCCTCTCCGGTTCCCATCGCTGTGCGCTAAAAAAAGAGAGCGAAGGGCATTGACATCGTTGAACGAATCAATTAAATACCAAAGGAGTGTGACGTTTCATTTTATGGATGGTGTTGCTTTTTGTGACGAGGTGTCAGGCTATGAGAACTCTATGTATTTGCACGTTATTGACGGTCGTGGCGGCTAGTGGCTGCGCTTCACAAAAAGGGGAGAGCTACTCGAAGGTGGGCTTTAATTTCGGCTCGCTGGATAAGATTGCTGTTCTCAATGTGTCGGGAGCCGTGCGGGGGGAGGCCGCCAAGAATCAGATTGCAGATTTCTTCAACATGGAACTGATCAGGAGGGGGTATACGCCCGTCGAACGATCTGAAGTCCAAAAGCTGCTAAAGGAGCAGGACTTTCAGGCATCGGATATCACCAGTGACGCCGACGCTGCGAAGGTGGGCAAGATCCTGAACGTCTCAGCTGTGCTACTCGTTAACATACCGACCTACAAAGAAGAAATGAACATGACCGCGAAGCTTGTCGACGTTCAGGATGGCAGTATCTTATGGGCCGGCAGCGCCTTCGGTAGTACGGGTAAGACGCTCTCGACGATCGTCGGAGCCGCTGCCGGAGCCGCCGCGGGAGCCGTTATCGCTGGTGGCGATACGAGAGACCGGGTTGCGGGTGGCGTCATCGGTGGTGTACTGGGCGGCGTTGCAGGGAATGCCCTCTCGCCTCAGCAGGCTGAGCAGGTCCAGAAGCTGGTCAAGAAATTGTGCAAGGATATGCCCTCGCGCTATCCCATGATGCGTTGAGGGGCCCCTGAGTGCCTAAAGTCACGACGAATGCTGACGTCGTATAGCTCACTTAAGAGATTATGGCATTCTGTCGTGACAAGAGAAATGTGTGAGAATGTCATTGCGAGCGAAGCGAAGCAATCTCAATTCTTTACGCAGCGCTTGAGATTGCTTCGTCGCTTCGCTCCTCGCAATGACACTTTCTTTATTTGAGCGTTCACGGAGTATGAGTTTACTTTAGCTCACTTTTCTCACGGATACAGTCGGATATCATCGAAGTACATCATTCCCGATCCGCCGGACGCGCTGGCGCCACCTTTGCTTCCCAACCCAACTGCAATCTTATCCACGTCGGTAAGGTTGATCCCTTGATCGGCAAGGTCCTGCAATGGAATGACCCATTCCCTCCAGGTGTCGATTTGTGCCGCATCGGGATCGTCATACGCTACGACGACAGGCGTCCCCGTGGCGCTCGACACCTCCACGTACAGCGGTTGCGCATCGTTGCTGGCTAAACCGACGTCTTGATGCGCCCACTCGCCGCTGACCGTTCCAGTCGTGCGAACGTTCGAGAACTTCGCTTCGCACGTGACGCCGCTGCTATGGCTCGTCACGACCAGGCCGACGTAGACATTCGAGCTCATCGAGATGTTCTGCGGATTCCATGACATCGATTGCCACGTCGTCCTGTTGCTTGAATAGTAGGCTCGGAAGTTGCCCGCAAAATCGCGATCCATTTTCACCCAGTATGGCGCCGTGATGGCCATCTGTTCGGTTGTGGCGACCGTCGTGTCGCTCGTGGCGGCGATGTCCGTGTCCGTGCGGGTCTGGAATCGACATCCGTTGCCAGGGGTGATGTATACAGCGGCGAACTTCGAGCCGGCGTCCAGCGTCTCGCGAATCATCACACCGGCTTTGGCCCACGGGTCGGTATTCTGAACGCTCAGCACCTGGGCTTCAATCGTCCCGGTGCCGGTGAGCGTCTTGAAGGCGTAATGGAATTCATCCGCCACGTCCCAGATATCCGTCCCTGTGGCGGTTATCGTATACGTACCGGCAGGGGCTTCGATAAAGCTCCCGACGGAGGCCGGATTGCCTCTGAACCATAACGACAGCGCTGCCACGCCTCCCTCGGTCCAGTCACGCTGGGTCGTCAACACCCGCGCCGCCTCCGAATTCGTCACGTCGGACGTATTATCGTAAGCGAATGGCATGGACTGCAAG
>JARRQQ010000641.1:0-3001 GCA_037381725.1 Sedimentisphaerales bacterium | reverse complement strand
GGAGGAAGCAGGTAGCCGACCTGCGCACCGTTGTCCGCAACACCGAAGCCATCGATCCAGCTTTGCCAGATCGCCTGGCCGGCGACGTCGTCATCCGTATAGGTCTCGAAATCGTCTACCACGAGAAACTCCGTCGTCGTGAAGCTCCAGATGTCGCCTTCCAAGGGGGCGACGGTGGGGTCGTTCACCTCATCGACCCGCCAGTAATACGTCTTTCCGACGTCGAGCGACAACGGGCCATAGCTGGTCTCGGCCACGGCCATAACGGGCACCGTGCCGTCTATCACCGCCTGTTCATCATCACTGAAATAGATATTATGCTCGGCTGCTTCTCTTCCGGCCGTCCAGTTCAGGGTCACGTTTCGGGCGACGTCCGTTGCTCCGGCGGCCGGCTTGGGAGCTCTCGCGCGGATGGGCACGTAAAAGAAGCGCACCTCGCTGAGCCCGTACTGGGCCAGAATCCCGCCCCAGTTGCTATTTACGGTCAATTTAATGTATCTCGCTTCTACGCCACTTAGATCGACGGTCGTATTGTGCGCGTAGTCCGCTGTACCGGGTGCTTGATTGAACTCGTGAGTCGTACCCAACGTCGCATAATCCGTGCCGTTCGCCGAGTACTCGATGGTCACGTCCTTGAACCCCAGACCGATCACCGATTCGAGGCTCTCGTTGAAGTTCCATACCCACATCTCGTGGAGTCGGTAGACCTTCCCGAGGTCGTATTCGATCCAGGTCGGCTGATCCCCGTCCTTGCTGCTCAGCCACATCTGGCCCTCGCTGTCGTTATTGTGTAGCAAACCGCCCGCATCTAGCCCCGAGCCGTTCACCGTATTCTCAGGGCCTTTGCCTTCATCACTGCTCGATGCGGCAGCGATGATGCTCTCGCCGGGTATCGCATACGCGAAAGGCTCGACTGTGAATTGCCATATCGTGCCTTTGAATATCGTATTGTCGGGTGGCGCGACGACCTCGTCCACGCGCCAGTAATACGTCCGACCAATCTCCAAGCGAAGCATTCCATTTGCTGGGTAGACGTTCGCATCCTGACGGCCCATGTAGACTCCCGCCGGGTCCGCGGTGGCGGTGGCCTGGTTCACGTCATCGAAACTCGTTCCCAGGTAGACGTCGTGCTTGTCGGCATAACCGCCCGGCGTCCAGCTCAGGACCACGTCGCGCGGCACGTCCGTGGCTTCATCGGCGGGATTCGGTTCCAGAGCTTTTTGTGGAAGTCCCGTGAGATTGCCCTCGAGCAGCGTTCCGCCGTCCGCTCCCATCTCTTTGGTGCGCAGAATTCCGTTGTTCTGCCCCGCCGGCGGCGCAAATATAAACGTGACAACTCCGTCGGTGTCGCTGTTGACAAAATCGGTCAAGGCCTGACTTACCTCGGTTGAGCTTCGCACGCCTCGCGCCGGCGAGATAAAGCTCATCAACTCGTCGGTCAGATCGGCATAGTCGAGGGCGACCGGGCTGCCCAGAGCGGGTGCGGGATCATTCTGGACGCCTGGAGCGGTGTTCCAGGTGATGGTCGTTTCGTCGATATTGTCGAATTCCTCGAGCACGCCATACACGAGAACCGTGCCGCTGTCGTGACCATAATTACTAAAGCTCACATTTGCGACGGATTGGCCTCCGCTCAAGAGCTCCGACACATCGTAGCTGACGTACGAGACCCGGCGTCTGACGTCGATATCGCGAAACGCCATACCGGAGCCGCCGCCCGAATTCTGATCCGGGCCGATCTGCTCGTCGTTGCCAAGCTCTCCGTCGTCCGTGGGCAACAAGCTGAAGGACTGTGCCCGAGCCCCGGCTGCAACGCTCATCACTAGGGCAAGACAGACCAGATAGATCAGGTTCTTACACATAATCGCTCTCCTTCAAAACTGCTGACAAGACAGAATGCTCAATCGCGGCCACGGATTCTCGCAATGGGGAATCTACTCGCCTAAGAGGCCTCCTCACGAATTGTAACCATCTCCTTCTTTGGAAGAACGGCCTCAGAACCGTGGTAATATCGGCCGTTTCGACAAGACTATTTATATCACATCAATTGTTTCCTGTCAAGGGAAAGAGGCGGTTGCCATGCGTCAAGTCCGCGGTCTCATTAGCCGGGCGAGCCGAGAGAGGCCCTCTCCACCTGTCAACTTGGCGTGAAAAAGCATTCTCAATGCCAGAATTGGCATCCTTGGCGGACCTTGTCTCTGTTCTGCTCTGCTCCAATCGGGTTTTTGACTTGCGCAATCGCTTGTGGGAACGACACTTATCATCGACAGGTCAAAATGGCGTCTTCGCTCTTAGAGGCTGGTATATCGTTTGCAGGCTGGATATTACTTGGTTGAAAGAGGACCGGTTCGGATGGATACGCCGGAGAGCCGCATCCTTGTAAGTTCTTAATGGATAAAGGATTAACGATTGAGTATCTCATCAGGCAGTCAGTTTATGGAGGCAAGCAATTATGGCAGTGAAAGAATTGGCATTTGAAACAGAGGCACGAGCCGGGTTATTGGCAGGCGTGGAGAAGCTCGCCGCAGCCGTGAGGGCGACACTTGGCCCGAAAGGTCGCAACGCCGTGATCGACAAGAGCTGGGGCGGCCCGACCGTGACCAAAGATGGCGTCACCGTGGCCGAGGAAATTGATCTGGTGGACAAGAATGAGAACCTCGGTGCCAAGCTGGTTAAGGAAGCGGCGAGCAAGACCTCAAAAATCGCCGGCGACGGCACGACCACGGCGACGGTGCTGACCGAAGCGATGTTCAAGGAAGCGTATAAGAACCTCGCGGCTGGGGCCGACGCCATGGCGCTCAATCGTGGCATGCAGAAGGCGGCCGCGGCCGTAACTGCCAAGCTCGCTTCGCTGGCAAAACCGGTGGACATTGCTAAGACTAACGATATCGTCAATATCGCGTCTGTTTCGGCGAACAACGACGTCGAGATCGGCAAGATCATGGCCGACGCCTTTCAGCGGGTCGGCAAGGACGGCGTCATCACCGTCGAAGAGGGCAAG
>JARRQQ010000640.1:0-3007 GCA_037381725.1 Sedimentisphaerales bacterium | reverse complement strand
TGTTGAAGCCCAGCTCCGTACCGTTGAAGTAGACGCCGGGCCAGTGGCAGACGAGAATAGCCGGCTCGCCCCGGGCGATGACTTCGGGCAGGCGGCCGCCCTGGAGGTCTTCGGTGATGTGCTTATCCGCCGAGCCCGGCGTGAGGCCGTCCCAGCCGCCGAACCAGTCGCCCGTACAGCCGATGATCGAGACCACGCACTTCGGGTCGTCGGAATCGAGGTCGGAGGCGTACTGGACCAAAGGGGCGACGCTGCGTTCGTCGGTAAAGAGGTCGCGGAAGTAGTGGGGGATCTCCGCGTTGAAGACGTCTCGACACGATTGCAGGGTGGCTTTGGCGAGGTTCTCGCGATTCTGGCCGCCGAAGCCGCCCGGCGTTGTGATGCCTTCGCAATCGAGGCCGACGTTCTTCAGAATTCGCAGAGCGTAAGCCATATAGTCGGCCAGCTCATCGGCGGACTTGTCCTGGCTCCAGCCAGCGTTCTCAATGTAGTAGCCGGTCCGCTCGGGATAGGGCCGGCCGGTCTTGGTGTTGATCACCCAGGTGTGCGAGATCATCTCCGGGTGGATGTCCCAGTCGGGCATCATCAGCTCACGAACGAGCTTCAGGCTGTCGTCCAGCTCTTTCTGCGACCAGCCGGGCAGGCAACGGTCCATCCAGCCGACGCACGCGGGGTAGGGCACGATGGTGTACTTACCCTTGACGCCATGCTCCCGGCACCACGCGCCGAACTTGCGGACGAACGAATCGGGTATCTCTCGCGGCAAGCTTCGCCAGTCCTGCTTGTACCGCTCCGGCCAGGCCGTCGCGAAGTGCGGGATGCCGAAGTGCGCCATATTCACCAGGCAGGTCGAGTCGTCGATGATGAGGCTGACCGGCGCGCGGTTTTGCGGATTGAGCACGGTCACGTCCGCACTTTGCGCCGGCCGCTCACCCTTGGGCTGCGCCATGACGGGTATCCCGTTCAGGACGGAACGGCCCGCTATCGTCGCCGCCGCGGCTACTTTGAAAAGATCTCGTCGCGTCATTGTCTCTGTGTTATGCATCTCTTGCCTTCCTTTAGAGCTAAGGTTACTAGAGAGTCAGATCCAAACCACCCAAGTTTACAGGATTCGCTCCAATTGCACAACGCATTCAAGAGGGATTTACGTTCGGGCAGAATTCCGCCAAAATTCTGCCGAAAAGAATTGAAAAGATAGCCTCGAAAACAGATACTTCCGTCAGGAAATGATCGAAAACAGCACGATTTTGACAAAACTGCGAGCTTTCAATAATTTTTTCCCCGGCGAAGGAACAATCAGTTGAAATAGGAGTAGCTACTAATTAGTATTGGCTACTAAAATGGAAATTGAGGGCCGTAGGTATTAAAGAAGAAGTCGATCAAAGAGTTCGTGAGTTCGTGGATCGGTGCAGAAAGGCAGGGCGGAAGGTCACCGCTCAGCGCATAGCGGTCTACAAAGAGCTCATTCGCTCGGATGACCACCCTTCGGCGGAAATGTTGTATGAGAAAGTCAGGAAGTCGTCTCCGAGCATATCCTTGGATACTGTCAACAGAACGCTCTTGACGTTATATGAGCTGGGCGAGGCCTCGATTGTGGAGGGCACGGGGGACGCAAAGCGGTTCGATGGCTCATCGGACAAGCACCAGCACTTCAGGTGCGTCAAATGCAGAAGGATCATTGATTTTCACCACAAGGCGTTCGATGAAATTGAAGTTCCCGAAAGTATCCGCAGGAAGTTCACGGTGCTTAGAAAGACCATATACCTTGAGGGGATATGCGATCAATGCCGGACGGGCCTGTGAGTTTTTTCGTGCAGAACCCGTAATTTTACCAGTAGCGTCGGACGTCCAGTCAGAGATAATGGCACGGACGGACAAATAGCAAGCGCATCCACAGTCTGTATTAAAGCAAAAAGAAGAAAGTGAGGTAGCAATGGAGCTAAAGGGAAGTCAGACGGAGAGGAATCTGTTGGCGGCGTTCGCCGGTGAATCACAGGCCCGGAACAGGTACACGTACTTCGCCAGCCAAGCGAAGAAGGAAGGGTACGAGCAGATCGCGGCTCTCTTCGAGGAGACGGCCAACCAGGAAAAGGAGCACGCCAAACGTGAATTCAAGTTTCTCAAAGGCGGAGAGGTGGAAATCGCGGCGGCGTATCCGGCCGGTTCCATCGGCAAGACAGCGGACAATCTGAAAGCCGCCGCGGCGGGTGAGCATTACGAGACGACAGAGATGTACCCTGGATTCGCAGAAGTGGCTGAAAAAGAAGGATTTGCGGACATCGCCAGGGTATTCCGGAACATCGCCGTCGCCGAGAAACGCCACGAGAACAGGTATCTTGCCCTGGCTAGGAACATAACCGACGGCGTCGTCTTCAAACGCGAGAAACCCGTCAGATGGGTCTGCA
This sequence comes from Sedimentisphaerales bacterium, assembly GCA_037381725.1. GTDB lineage: Bacteria > Planctomycetota > Phycisphaerae > Sedimentisphaerales > Anaerobacaceae > JAFGTG01. The sequence goes on along the minus strand of JARRQQ010000640.1, from coordinate 602 downwards.
GGAACTGCGGCTACGTGCACGAAGGACCGGAAGCTCCCGGTGTGTGCCCGGCGTGTGCGCATCCCCAAGCTCATTTCGAACTGGAAGCAACCAATTATTGAAAACTGAAAGGAAGGAAAAATGAAAAGGAGAATTGACAAAAGAATCGTATTGGGCGGCGTTCTACTTATCGCCCTCGCGCTGGGCTCGTTGGCCTATTCGCACTGTCAAATGCCGTGCGGAATATATGACGATGAGGCCCGGTTTGGTTCAATCGCTGAGAATATTACGACCATCGAAAAAGGCATGAACGAAATAGCGAGACTTTCGGCTGAGCCAAAACCGAACATGAACCAGATCGTCCGCTGGGTGAACACCAAGGAGCTACACGCTGACGAGCTGAGCGAAACGGTGAGCTACTATTTTATGACTCAACGCGTGAAGTTCCCGGCGGAAGGGGATATGAAAGCCCAGAACACTTACGTCAAGGAGCTAACACTGCTTCACCACATGCTTGTCCACGCCATGAAAGCCAAACAGACGACGGACCTGGATAACGTTGCGAAACTCAAGTCGACGCTGAAAGAATTTCACGACGTTTACTTCGCAAAATAAGGATGAAG
>JARRQQ010000639.1:0-5240 GCA_037381725.1 Sedimentisphaerales bacterium | reverse complement strand
GGTTCTTCGAGCCCAACAGAATCGGCAGCCAGATCATATAGACGAGATTATCACCAAGCACGGCCAATCCGAAACCCTCCCCGCTGGTCTTGATCCCCTCGCTCACGGCCGCCCTGTTGCCCGTCCCGCCGATCCAACTGCCCGCTAACGTGCCGAAGGCCTTCCAGACGTCGTCGGGCAGTTTGTTCTTAACGAGCAAAAACGCGATCGGGGCGCCGAGCACCACGCCAGCGGTGCCGAAGAGCATAACGAACACACCTCGGCCCATGACCCGCACCGTCGATGCGACGTCCACCTTGAGCAGCATAATGACGAGGAACATGGGCAGCACCGTCGAGCTAAGCCAGTCGTACGCCGGCGAGGTGTTGGCCAGGATACCCGTGTTTGACAGAATGGCGGGAACGGCATAGATGAAGATCAGCGGCGGAAAATAGTTGAAGAGCCTCCAGCCGGTTTGTTTTTCGAGGAGAAAGAAGAATGCTCCGATCCCGCAAAGGACGGTCAGGATGCCTGTGGGACTGGAAACGTAGGGTCCGTTCACAACTCCTGCTCACACCTACCGACATTGCCCCCATGCTCTTGCCCGGCGACGCCGCCAAGGTCGTTACCGATAGAGTAGCAGATCCACGCCAAAAGACAAACCTTTCCGCCCGTAATTGAAGTTCCGAAGGGTAACGTGGCGAGCATCCGGTGCCGGCCCGGAGAGCCATTGGCATAAGCGGGCAGAGCACGCCTCAACCGATTTCAGGTTCGGCATCCCGTGGAGTCCGGCTCGCCACAAGGAAAGCCAAAGCCCCCAGCACAAACCCCAAGGCGATATGAACATCGGAAACCGAAATGATTAGAACCTCATATTTCGGACGTTCCACGTGAGGCCGACCGGTTTCGATCTCCAAGTCAATCAAGGTCTCAGGGGCGTATGCGTACATGGCCGACTCCTTAACCTAATATGGACTTCATCCTTTCGCTATATCAAAGCGTACATTCCCCGCGGAATGTTGATGGAAATTTTAGAGAAATTCAGAAAATTTTTCCTCTGCGCCCCACGGGTCCCATCGGAGTAGCGTGATCGCCGGTCAAGAGTCAATTATGACGATGTCTTCCGGGATTGCTACGACGTCACGGTGCTTGGGGCCGAGCAGCTTTTTGATCTCGGTGCTGTGCTTGCCGGCCAGCGCCCTGAGCTGCACGCTGCCAATGCTCGCTACAGCTTTCGCGCTGTCATTCAACATCACGACCGAGCCGGCCTCGAAGGGGCCTTCGACGTCGATAACGCCGCTGGGTCAAAGCGTATTGTCCCGGCGGGGGCGCTGTTGAGAATCCACCTGGCGCGGTTGGAGAGTCTGCGACGAGGCATAAAGATAGTACCGATCTCCTCACCGGCCACGATCCGGCTGATGACGTCCTTCACCCGGCCGTCCGCCAGCACGATCCGGCAGCCCGCGTTTGATGCAATCTTGGCCGCCTCGATTTTGGTCTTCATGCCGCCCGTACCGTATCTGCTGCCCTTTCCTCCGGCAGTCCGAATGATCTTGTCCGTGATCTCGAAGACCGTCGGGATCGGCCGAGCGTCGGGAAATCTTCGGGGATTCCTGTCGTACAGGGCGTCAACGTCGCTGAGCATGATGAGCAGGTCCGCATCGATCTTGCTGGCGACCAGGGCGCTGAGCTTATCGTTATCGCCGAAGGCCGAGCCGATCTCCTCCGTGCTCACGCTGTCGTTCTCGTTCAGGATCGGCACGACGGACAGCTTCAACAGCGTTTCGATGGAGTTGCGAAGGTTCAGGTAGGTCCTTCGGTTGTTGAGCACCTCGACGGTCAAAAGCACCTGGGCGACGGGCACGCCGTAGCGCAGAAAGGATTTGCGATACTCGGCCATCAGGAGCGGCTGGCCGATCGCTGCACACGCCTGCCGCATCTTGATATCTTTCGCCGAGTCCGCGCCCAACCGGTCGCGGCCCATGCCGATCGCGCCCGAGCTGACGATGAGGACTTGCCGGCCGGCTTTGAGCAGGGAATCTACCTGCCCGGCCACTCGCCGAACGTACGCCGAATCCACGCCGGCATCTTTCGTCAGCGTGCTCGTGCCGATCTTGACTACAATTCGCTTGGCGTTACTAAAGTCACGCATTGGTCACTAAATACTATTCACCAACGACTATTCACTATTTGATGTCGTTTCTCCAATAGTCGGCATGGTAATAGTCGCCGTCTTTGTTCCAGATTTTGGTTATGATGTCAATATCGCCGTCGCCGTCTACGTCGCCGAGCACGGCATCGTGCCAGCCGGGATTGTCAGTGTGGATGACAACCGGTGTGAAAGCCGGAGTCTTTCCACCGGTACTTTCCCAGATCACACCGCGTTCTTTCAATCCGGGCGGCTTCATCGCCAGCTTGCCGCTCTTCGTCATGTACGTGTCGGGGTCTTCCTGCTCGCCGGCGAAGATATCCAAATCGCCGTCCCGGTCGAAGTCGGCGACACCAAGCGAGTGGAACGAGCCCGTTCCAAGCACGTCCCCGGCGGCCGTCGGCGGATCAGGAAGCTGACGCCGGGTCCAGTCGGCGCCCTTATTGCGATTCCCAACCCAGTAGACATGCGAAAGCCCCGTATCGCAATCACTGTACACAATGTCATTCGAGCCGTCTTTGTTGATGTCCGCGACCCAGCATCGCATGCTCGTCCCGTACGAGGCGTTCTTAACCGCAAGGTGCGGCCACGCGTGAGGCTTCCAGGTCCCTTCGCCGCGGCCTGGATTCTCGAACCAATAGCCCGGGATCACAACGTCATTGTCGCCGTCTCCGTCCAGGTCGCCGATGCCTTTGGGAGCCGTGCCGCCGTGGTTCTGGCCGATGCCGCCGATGATCGTTTGTTTCATGCCACGGGCGGGGTCGTACCACGAAACAGTTTTTCCGTCGTAAGCGATCACATCGACGTGCCCGTCTCCGTTGACGTCGCCGGCGAGAATGTCGTGCCCTTCGCCAAGGTAGCTGCGGATCGGCCACGGCGTATCGGGATTGGCGGCGAGATTGCCCGGATTCTTGAACCAGACAAGTGAATACACGGCGTCCACCAGGCCGTCCAGGTCGCAATCGACTTGCGTCGCTCCGAGCTGTTCCCTTTTCGTATCAAGGACTCCCATCGTATGCCGGACCCACGTTGCGTCATCAATACGCTGGAACCAATAGGCCGTTTTCGTCTCGCGGCGTGATAAGCCGAAATCCAGGTCGCCGTCCCCGTCGAAGTCCGCCAGAGGAGTCCCTCCCGTCCCCCACGCCGGCCCCGGCAACCGCTCGGCGATAGTAAAATGCGTCCAGTCCCCCGCTTGGATCCTTCCATTCGCCGAAGGGGTGATACAATACACAACGCTCATAACTACCGCAATCACAACGATTCGCAGTGAGCGGCGTATCGTCGTTTTATGAAGACAACTGATCATCATTCAACCTTTCTATATGACCGACATGTTCTGATTTCGTGACCCCATATTAGGTTATTGTTGGAGTCACTGCAATACGTAAGGCTGTCAGATTGATTTCGCAACGTCGCCGAGCCCCGTCTAACGGAGAGAACCTTCTGACAGGCGGCTCAGCTCGTGGTATGACTTTTGGCGCAGGGATTATACCGCGGAATCAGTAGGCACATCTTATGTCCGACCCCTGTTCTGATGACTAACAGGAAGATCTCGACATGAGGAACTCTGTCGGGAAACTAAGATCACTTCCCTAATCGACTCATTAAATGCCTATTCACCAACGACTATTCACCGGTCTTTCTATGTGTGAACTTCTTGGCGTTGGGGCCGGAGTAGTCGGCGACGATTTGGCCGGAGCCTAAGAGTTTCCATTTGTAGATGAGCAAACCTTCGAGGCCGACGGGGCCGCGGGCGTGGATTTTGTTTGTACTGATGCCGACTTCGGCGCCGAGACCGTAGCGGAAGCCGTCGGCGAAGCGCGTGCTGCAATTCCAAAAAACATTCGCCGAATCGACCAGGGCCATGAACTCTTCAGCCTCTCCGCGATCCCGCTATCGACGAGCAGCGTCTCGGCCGCGTTACAGACCGCGACGTACTGACACTTGGAATCGACCGCGATCTTCACGGCCATATCCACGTCGGCGGCGCCGTCCACGTAGACGTGGCATATCCCGTCGGCGTGCCCGAGGACGGGGATGTTGGTATTGTTCATGATGTAGCGGACGAACTCGTTTGAGCCGCGGGGGACGACCAAGTCGATATATTCGTCCAGAGCCAGCATCTCGGCGACGTCCTGGCGGGTTTGGAGCAGTTGAATCCAACCCTCGGGTAATCCTGCTTTTTCCGTCGCGTCGCAGATAACCTCCGTTAGAGCTTTGTTCGTTCGGGCGGCTTCGCTTCCACCTTTGAGCAGGACGGCGTTGCCGCTCTTGAGGCAGAGCGTCGAGATTTGCACGAGGGCATCCGGGCGGGACTCGAAGACCACGCCGATCACGCCGATGGGGCAACTGACCTTGTACAGATCAAGGCCCGCATCAAGCTCGGTGGCGGAAAGCGTCCTACCTACGGGATCGTCGAGCTTTATAAGACTTTCGATGCCATCGATCGTCTGCTCTATTTTGACCTGGTCGAACTTCAGCCGCTTCAGAAGGGGCGCGGCAAGACGATCCTTCTCGGCGGCGGACAGGTCCTCTCTATTGGCCGCAACGATTTCGTCGCTGCGCCGGCGGAGGGCCATACCTATGTCGGCCAGGGCGCCGTTCTTTACATCGGTTTCAACCGCCGCCAGTCGGATTGAGGCCGACTTGGCAGCCGAGGCTATTTCAGTTATTTTCATCTTACTTGCCCAATAGTTGTTGACGATTTACAGAATCCATAGTAAATAATCAACAGTCCATCGTCAATGATGATTGCGGGTGTAGCATAGTGGCTAATGCACCGGCCTTCCAAGCCGGCTACGTGGGTTCGATTCCCATCACCCGCTTTTTCCTCGCCCCCTATCTCCAACTTCGCTTTCCATGGCCGCCCGTGCCTTCGTCCGGGAGGCCCACCTCGTACGCGAGGCGGTTCGGAACGCGCGGCGCGCGATTAGGACTCGTCATCGTCGTCCGGTTCTCCGAAGTCCGGCGGACCAGAGTCGTCTTCCTCTCGTGCCGCCAGCAGCCCCTTTTCGATGAGGGTGGCGCAGCGAACGCAAGATCTGGCCCAGGGGATGGCCTCAAGCCGTGGCTTCGGAATCGGCTCTCCGTCGCCTTCGCATACCCCGTA
>JARRQQ010000638.1:0-3016 GCA_037381725.1 Sedimentisphaerales bacterium | reverse complement strand
GCGAACAGGCCGCGTGTCCGGAAGGCGGGGTTGGCTTCGACGACCTGTCCGCTGGACGAGCCGCTCGGGTACATCCCTTCGTCGTAGAGCATAACCCACATGTCGCGCTTGGCCGCCTGCTCAATGGCGAAGCGCATAAAGTGGATCATGTTCGGGCTCATCCAGCCGATACTTCGCGGCAATCCCGCTCGCGGATGAATCAGGAACGCGTGGACGCCGTGGGCCTGGAAATCCTCGATTTGGCGCGCTATCTCCTCTTCGGAGAGAGCGTCGTTCCAGAACCAGAACGGGCACATAGAGAATTCCCGCCCGCACTGGTCGAGGCCGAGCGTGGCGGATTGTCCGGCTTTGGCCGACCCGGCTGATAGGCCCGGAGCCGCCAGACTCAGGGCGCCCACGCCCACGGAGGCCAGGAAACCTCGCCTGTCAATTGAGTATGGATTGCGTTGGTCTTGTTGAATTTTCATGCAAAACGACTCCAATTTAGAAGATGATCGCGGCGTACCCGACTGCGTCGGGGCCGGCAGCGCCCATCCTCTCGAGCATGATTTCATTGCTGGTCCTATGTGCGAGCAGCAAGCCGCGTTGGCTGCCCAGCATTTTGGCCGCCGCGATCGCAGCCGCCGCGGCGCCGGGTCCGCAAGCATTGCCGTCGGCCGCGGCGATTGTGGGCAAAGAGGCCGCGTCGAGCTTCAGCGCCGCGTCGATAAATTTCTTGTCATTGACGTTCTTGGCCCACGCTAGGGCCTTCTCGTCCGTTCCTTGAGGCGTGAAACGGTAGTTCGGGCCGTAGTGGGTTAGATCGGTCGAGCCGATGCAAACGATCTTTTTCTCGTCGTCCTGGGCGATTATCTCGCCGACTCTCGTACCCAGCGCGACGGCGTCGCTGGTCGGCGGAACGATGATCGGCAAGATCTTCGCCCCGGGGAAAAGGTGTTGAATGAACGGGACTTGCACTTCGATGCTGTGCTCGCCGGCGTGGGCACGTGCGTCGCTGACGGCAGTGCTGCTTTTCAGCACGGCGTCCGCCAATTCCTCATCGAGAGCCGCGTCGCCTAGAGGCGTCTCCCAGACGCCCCGGTCGCACAGAGCCGGCGAAGGACCGAAATAGCTGTGTGCGGCTCCGAATACGACGAACGTGCGGACTTTTTCATGCTGTTGGCGTATCGCCGAGAAGACCATAGCCGCCAACGGGCCGCTGTAGGTCCAGCCCGCATGGGGAACAATCCCCGCGACGATTGTGTCCGGCAGCGACTCGCCGGGCGTGCCGGCGTCGAGACACTGGTGGATTTGCTCGATACAGGCGTCATGCTGGCCGGGATAAAACTGGCCGGCAACAATCGGTTTTCTCGTTTGCATGGTCGCCGCTCCCTTTTTGATTTACGATTCTTGCCCGCCATCCCTCTGGCAGGTAAAATTTACGATTTATGATTTGTAAACAGTCGAAATCGAAAATCAGGCATATATTTTAACCCGTAAGGGAGAGAAAACAACATGGCATTGGAAAAAACGGTAGCGGTCGTCATGGGTTCGGACAGTGATTTGGGCGTGATGCAAAGCTGCATCGATCAGCTTCGGTGGTTTGGTATCGAGCCCGTCGTTCGGATCATTTCGGCCCACCGGACGCCCCGGATCGCCGCCGATTTTGCCCAAAACGCGGCTGATGACGGGGTCGAGGTCGTCATCGCCGCAGCGGGGATGGCGGCCCACCTGGCGGGCGCCATGGCGGCGGGAACCGCTTTACCGGTCATTGGTGTGCCGCTGGCGTCGGGCACGGGTCTGGGTGGCCTCGACGCCCTTCTGAGCACGGTTCAGATGCCGCCGGGCGTTCCCGTGGCGACCATGGCCATCGGAAGAGCCGGGGCCACGAACGCCGCCATCTTCGCTGTTCAGATTCTGGCCCTGTCCGATGAAGGGCTCCGCGAGAAACTGGCGGAATTCAGAAAAGCCCAGGAGAGGAAAGTCATCGAGAAAGACTCCGCGTTGGGGCGGTGAGCTTATCAGGCTGTCAGAAGATCAGCCGGAGGAGACCAGGGAAGCGGGGTATCAGGGCGTCACGAGCCGCAACCCGGCATCCTCATTCCCTGATATCCACCGCCTGATACCCTGTTGTCCTGATCCCCTTCCACAGGATTCTCCTTGACGCGAGGGGCCTGATTTGGTACAAAAATGGGGTAAAGTGGTTCTACGACTCCGGCGGTTCGCCGGGAGAGATACTCATAAACCTTATTAGCAGGAGGACGATCATGTGTAAGAAAGCTATCTTTCTGGTTTCTTTAGTTTTTGTACTCAGCTCCGTCAGCCATGCCGACAGAGTCAACTGGAGAGGCGGTGGAGGCGACAATCTCTGGAGCACCCGGAACAACTGGAGTCCCACGAAAGTTCCCACGGCCAATGATGAGGTTTATGTTGACGTGCCCTACGGCAAAGCCCCGAACGGCCCGGTGATACGAGACGGGATTGAGGCGAAGGCGTTCGGTTTCGGTTGCGAGCTTCCCGGTGAGCCCAATATGGCGATGACGGGCGGATCACTTGAGGTCACGGACTGGATTTGGTGGGGCGACGGGCGCAATTGCAACGGCACGTGGTATATGAGTGGCGGCACCGTAACAGTTGGCAACGAATTCGAGCTTGGCTGGGACGGAGGGTCTGGCACCTTGTACATGACCGGAGGCTCCATTACTTCCGGAGAGCTTGTCATTCCGACGGGTTCCGGCGCCGCGGGTTACCTCTACCTTCATGGCGGCACGTTCAACGTCGGTAGCGACGGACTGAGTGTGGAGCCGGTCGGCTATATAGACGTCGGCGGAGGTACGCTCATCATCGAGGGCGACTGGACGGAAACGATCAACGGGTATATCGCCGACGGCCTGATCACAGCCTACGACGGAGGCGGCCTGTTCGAGCTGGACTATGACGACAGGAATCCAGGCAAGACAACGTTGTCGGCCGTCTTCACGGGAAAAGCCTATAATCCTGAACCACCCGATGGCGGCATCGTTGAGGGTTCGTGGGC
>JARRQQ010000637.1:0-4052 GCA_037381725.1 Sedimentisphaerales bacterium | reverse complement strand
GCCGTCCTTAAGCTATCGTCTGCGCAACGAGGTGATCGACCGCGCCTGCGCACAGGTCAACGGGCGGGTGCCCGTGCTGGTTGGCATCACCGACACATGCTTCACGGAGTCGATAAACGCCGCAATGAAAGCCAGGGACGCCGGCGCTCAGGCGGTTGTGCTGGCCCCGCCTTACTACTTCCCATCGGGCCAGGCCGAACTGTTAGAGTACCTCGAACACATGATGCCGGAGTTGCCGCTCCCTTTGTTCCTGTACAACATGCCGAGTCTCACCAAGGCGGTGATCGAACCTCAGACCGTGCGAGCGGCGGCGGATATTGACGGCATCGTCGGCCTGAAAGACAGCTCCGGCAACATGGTCTATTTCCACCAGCTTCAGTCTCTGCTCAAGGATCATCCGGACTTCGCGCTTTTGGTGGGCCGCGAAGAGCTCCTGGCCGAGACCGTTCTCCTGGATGGGCACGGCGGTGTCTGCGGTGGAGCGAATTTTTCTCCACAGCTTTACGTCGATCTCTACAACGCCGCCTGCTCACGCGACTTGCCAACGGTCGAGACGCTCCACGAAAAAATCATGCAGATCAGCAGCGCCATCTATCGCGTCGGGCGATACGAGTCAAGCTATCTCAAGGGGCTCAAATGCACACTGTCGTGCCTGGGTATCTGCAGTGACTTTTTGGCCGAGCCGTTTCACCGTTTCCGCACGACGGAGCGTGACGTGATTCGCGGCCATCTGGAAAGACTTGGGATTGTGGAGAAAAAATAGCAACAATTTTCGATAAGGTCGAAGCCAATGCAAGGAAGTTTCGGAACAATCGATATCGGCATCCTGATCCTTTATGCTTGTGTGCTTATTGGGATGGGACTCTATTACAGGCGCAAGTGCCGCACAGCCGATGAATTCATGGTGGCGGGCCGGTCGATTCCCGCCTGGGCGGCGGGCCTGGCCGTGATGAGCACCTATACGAGCAGCATCTCCTACATTGCCACGCCAGGCAAAGCCTTCGACAGCAACTGGCATCCGTTCATCTTTTCACTGTGCATCATCCCCGTGGCCTGGTTCGTGTGCAAATATGCCGTCCCTTACTATCGGAAAATCAAGCTCATCTCGGTCTATGAGTTTCTCGAAAATCGGCTCGGCTCGTGGGCACGGATCTACGGCGCGATCTCCTTCGTGCTCTTTATGGTCGGTCGAATCGCGGTCATTCTCTACTTAGCGAGTCTGTTGCTGAATACCTTCGTACCCTGGGGAATCGTCCCCGTCATCATCGGACTCGGCGTCATTACGATTGCCTACACCTTCCTGGGCGGCATGGAAGCGGTGATCTGGACCGACGTCATGCAGTCGATCGTCATGATCGTCGGAATCATCTTCTGCGCCGTCACGCTGACCGCTGACGTCTTCTCGAAACCCGACTATCTGATACAGGCCGCCTTCGATGCCGACAAATTCAGCTTGGGCAGTTTGAAGCTCAGCCTCGCGTCGCAGCAGCATCTTTTCAACCGAACGATCTGGGTGATGATTATCTTCGGCATTTCGGAGAATCTGAGGTCTCTGATCGCCGACCAGAATTGCGTTCAGAAGTATTCCTCCGTGGCCGATGAACGACAGGCCAAAAGATCGATCTGGATCGGCATGTTGATCTACATTCCCCTGACCGCCATTTTCCTGTACATCGGGACGGCTCTGTTCGCGTTCTACTCGAAAGGCGGGCACACGCTCGACCCGAGTATTACGAAAGGATCGCAAGTCTTTCCGTTCTTCATTGCGAATCAACTGCCCGTCGGACTCAAGGGCCTGGTGGTGGCCGCGATTCTGGCTGCCGCGATGAGCACGGTCGATTCCAACCTGAACTGCTCGGCGACGGTTTTGCTCCTGGACTTCTACAAGCGATATTTCAACCCGCAAATCGGAGAGCGAGCCAGCATCCTGTTCCTTAGAGGAATGACCATTGGCTGGGGCATTCTCGGAACGTTCTTCGCCATTCTGATGATACGGGCGCAGAGCATCCTGGACCTCTGGTGGCAAATCTCCGGCATCTTCGGCGGAGGCGTCCTGGGCGTGTTCATCCTGGGTCTGCTTCGGATTCGGCTTCGGCTGTGGCAAGGTCTCGTATCCGTTGGGGTCAGCGTCGCTGTAATTAGCTGGGCGACGTTCGTGCGCGAATCGTTCCTCAGCCAGTTCAATCTGGAGATCGTCGATTCGTGGAAATGGATCGAGTGCAACCTGGACGTGGTGGCTATCGGCGCGGCCGGCACAGCAGCGTTGGTGGTGGTCGCGCTTGTATTCGGCCTGATAAATCGTCTCAAGAACAATCCAGCCTGAGAAGTTGGGAGGGTATCTTTATGTCGCTCGATGCGAACCGACGGTGGGCCAAGCCTCACCCTACCTTTTTGACAGCCTTTCTGATCGTGATCGCTTTCACGGCGGTGTCGGCGATTGGCAGGACATTAGTTGAATGGGACTTCAGCAAAGGACTGCACGGGTGGGTTGGAAATAACAAAGTAAACGCCCTTACCTCTTCGGGCGAATGGTTGATCGTCACGTGCACGGGAGAGGATCCGTGGATCGAAGGGCCGGCGGTGAACCTGCCGGGTGAGGCGATGACCCGCGTGACGATACGGATGAAGTCGAGCGCTGACGCGGCGGCGGAGCTGTTCTACGGCAAGGTGTTCCGGGCGGGTGACTCGGTTCGGTTCACCGTCCGAAACGACGGTCAATGGCACGACTACTCCGTCGTGATCCGGGACAGGCTCGGCGCCGGTACCTCAAGGACGCGAAAGTCGCTATTCGTCGCCAGCCTAAACGCAATAGGCTTGTGAGTCGTGCGGTCATCGAGGACAGCCGCGGCGCGAAATGGCGGATTCGGAAGATCATCAGGCCGGCAAAGCAGGAAGGAACACTCAGCGTCACGATTGAGCTGACGGTGGACCGGGACAGGGACGTCGTGCACGTGCCGTGGCTGACGATTTTCCCCGGTCTTGGCACCTTTGGCGAGCGAAAGGAGCAGGGTTTGTTCGCCGGGCTGGAATATCTCTGCGACGAGCCGAGCAGTAGCGAAGCGGATATTGCCACGCCAGCCCACGTCCGCCGGACACCCGATCCGATCAAGATCACATTTCCGCTGATGGCGATTGCACGCAGCGACCGGTACATCGGTGTGATCTGGGAGCCGTCCGAGATGATCGCGGCCACGTTCGACTCGCCCGACACGATTTACAGTTCGGGGGCACAGGTCATGGCGCTGTCGGGTCCGGGCGTGGGTGCGCAGCGCTTCGAAAACGATTTCATCGCTCACTCACCCGTGCGGCTCAAAGCGAACGAACCACTGAGAACGACCATCCTGATCATCGGCGGCGAAGGAAAGACCGTCATCCCCGCGATCAAGCACTACGTGGCCCTGAAAGGTCTGCCCCCCGTGCCCGAGTTCGAGGGCGGCTTCGACGCGGCGGTTAACCTGCTGGCCCACGGCTGGACGGATTCGCGGATCAACGACGGTGGCCGGATTCGTCACGCCGTCTGGGGCAACAATTTTCCCGCCGGACCGGCGGCGGATGCTGCAATGTTCATCGACTGGCTCGCCAATCACACCGAAAACAGACAACTTCGCGAGAGGCTGCGCAACGGCAAAGACGAGGTCCTGGCCAGAATCCCGCCGGGCCAGCCTTTCTCAAGCGGTGTCTCGCACGTGCGCCCGCCCACGGCTCCCCTTCTCTTCGGACGCACGGTCGAATTCGTCCAGCAAAGACAAGACGGAGCGTCACGTCTGCTCGAGACCTTCGACGCAGACGGCATCAAATTGTACAAGCCCGGCAAGGTGGACTATTCGACAACGCACTTCGCAAAGCACGCAAACGGTCTTTCCGGCCGGGACTTGGTCACTATTCTCGAAGGCGCCGTCCTGGCGGGCGAAAAAGAGCTTGCGAGCAAAGCCATTCAATTACTCGACAAGGAAACCGCACTCTACGCCGGCACGGTGCCGCGCGGAGCACAGACGTGGGAAGTGCCGCTGCACACGCCCGACGTCCTGGCCTCCGCCCACATGGTCAAGGCC
>JARRQQ010000636.1:0-3032 GCA_037381725.1 Sedimentisphaerales bacterium | reverse complement strand
TCGGCAGACACGACGGCTTGTCTGCTACTGATGAGTGTGGTCAAGGATGCCGAGCGGCTCGGAGACTACGCCAAAAACCTTCTTCAGGTGACAGAGTATCTGGAGAAGCCTATCGACAAAGCCTTGTTCATGCAATACTTTGACGGTGTGGATCAGGATCTCGTGGAGCTTTTTGAGAACACCAAACGAGCGTTCATCGAGACCGATCTGGATATGGCCAATTTAGCGTGGGACTATCACAAGAGAATCAGCAAAGGGTGTGACGAGATCGTGAAGAAGGTGGCACAGAGTGATCTCACCGTCAACGAGGCCGTCTGCTTTGCGCTGATCGCGCGGTACTTCAAGCGCGTTGGGTCGCACCTGACCAACATCGCCACGTCCGTCGTGCTGCCGCTGAGCGACCTTGACTACTTCGACGAAAAAAGAAAGGTGGAGTAGGACGCTGGACGAACACGACGCCAGCTTTTCTACAATGGCGTCCACAACTCGAGTGTGTGCGCCGAATAAAGACAGAAGTTAAACATTTTTAACCCATTTCTATCCATTTCTTAGTACGTTCGTAACAATTCTGACTTATATCTGTGCGCAAGTTACACGGAGTCCGCGTTCGGGCCGACTCGCACGGCCGGATAGGTTTGAGGCGCTCCGAAAGATGTGCAGATGCGAAAGGACAAGATGAAGAAAGACAGTTTGCCTCTGACGAGTTTGGCGATTCTTGCTCTGGTGTTGTGCGTGGGTACGACGATGGCGGATGAGTTAAGCGATCTCAAGGATCAGGTATCGGATTTGCAGAAGCGGATTGCCCAATTGGAGCAGCAGCAGAAGCAGAGGGAGGCGGCGCGACAGCAGGGAGTCCAGACCACCTTGCCCGACAGCCTCAGGTGGCTGGAGAACGTAAAGATCAGCGGTGACTTGCGTTATCGGTTTGAATCCATCGACGAGCAGAGCGGAGGCGATTGGAAAGCCGGGGTCAATCGCAACCGAATTCGGGCCAGATTGGGGTTAGAGGCGAAGGTCAACGACGAATGGGGGCTTGGCTTCAGGCTTGCGACCGGCACAGGCGATCCGGTTTCGACAAACGTGGATTTGGACAAGAGCTTTTCAGAAAAGGACATCTGGATTGACCGGGCGTTTTTCACCTGGCATCCGGCTGCGATGAAAGGTTTCGATCTCGTGGGTGGCAAAATGGCCAATCCGTTCTACGCGGTCGGACACAACCAGCTCATCTGGGACCATGATCTGAATCCCGAAGGGCTTGCCGCACGGTACCAAGAGCCGCTAAGTGATTCGAGCATGCTCTCCATTAGTGGCGGCGGCTTCTGGGTCGAACGGGCGAGCGACACATCTCTCTGGGGCTTGCAGAGTTACGTAACCCACAAGCTCCGGAATGATGATTACCTTATGGCCGGCGCCAGCTACTACGACTACGGCAATATCGAAGGACAGGGGGACCTCTACACGCCATGGGCCGGCGGCGCCACCCCCAAATGGTGGGGCAACACGTTCAACGGCACGCCCGCGGTATTTGCCAACGACTACAATCTCATCGAAGGCTTCGCGGAGTACGGCTTCGAGGTCGGCGCGACGCCGGTGAGTCTGTTCGGCGACTATGTCTACAACACCGCCGCCAGCGACAAGAACACGGGCTGGCTGGCCGGCTTCACGTTCAATGAGACTGAGGACCCCGGCTCGTGGGCGTTCCGATACGACTACCGCGATCTGGATGCCGACGCCGTGGTCGGGCAGTTCAACGACTCGGATTTCATCGGCGGAGGAACGAACGGCAAAGGCCACCTGTTGGGTCTGACCTACCAACTGGCGAAGAACGTGCAGGCTGGCCTGACGTATTACCTCGACAAGAAAAAGGATTCGTACGAGGACAAGTACCACAGGCTTCAGGCGGACTTACTTCTGAAGTTCTGACAAGCTCCTAACACAAATATAACGCGGCCCTAACATAACTTGAACGTGTATCGAGTACTTAGTCCTAAGAGCGCTTAAAGAAGGAGAAAGAAAATGAAGAGAATCATTGGAAGTGGGTTGATCGTATTGGCGTTTCTCCTGGGAAACCAGGCGATGGGTGCGGCTAAGCTCCACATCGAGGGCTCGACCACTGTGGGGCCGATAGCCGACGGTTTCGCGGAGGTATTCAAGGACATGTACCCGGACGTGACGATCACCGTCAACAAGAGCGGAAGCGGCACCGGAGCGGCGGCGCTCATCGACGGTCGATGCGACATCGCCACGATGAGCCGCTTCATGAAGGACCAGGAGTTCAAGGACGCAGTGGCCAAAAACGTCTTTCCGGTGGCTCAGGCGGTGGCGATGGACGGCGTCTGTATCGTCGTTCACCCGTCGAATCCGATTGGCGCGTTGACCTCCGAGCAGGTTCGCGACATCTATCTGGGCAAGATCAAGAACTGGAGTCAATTAGGCGGCCCGAACCTGGCGATTGTGGCGATCAGCCGGGATACGGCCTCGGGAACGTACGATACGTTCGAGAACTTCATCATGAAGGAAGCGAAATTAGCTTCAAGCGTCGAGTACGTCAGTACGAATCCGCAGGCGTTTGCCAGAGTGAAGAACACGCCCGGGGCCGTCGGCTACGTCGGCTTCGGATTTGTCCAGACCGGCGTCAAAGCGCTGGTCCTGGACGGAATCAAGCCGACGAGAGAGACGATCCTCAGTGGCAAGTATCCCATTTCCAGGCCTTTGTTTATGTTCACGAACGGGTATCCGGAGCTTGGTTCCATGACCTACAAATTCGTGACGTTCTACCTGACCGAAAGAGGTCAGGAAGTCATCGAGGACAAAGGATTCGTTCCCGTGACGCATTATTAGGGTTGCCAGATTACCTTTCTTCTCGATATGAGAACAGAGAATGAAGATCAGTAAGACCGAGCAGGCAGGTTTGCCGGCGGCCGCGTACAGCCCTGATCCGGCTGCCGGGCTTGTGCTGACCTTTGGCCAGGACTTGAAGGGTTACCTGTTCAAGCACCTCGGGCGTCTGGGGCTCTTTAATTTTAAAAACT
>JARRQQ010000635.1:0-3051 GCA_037381725.1 Sedimentisphaerales bacterium | reverse complement strand
CCATCTTCCTTGTCATCATCGATTTCCGGCTTCCGATTGCTGATTGAAAATCACAGGTCGAAAATCGGCAATCGCCAATCTCACTTTCATTGTTGGCTGAGTCTCCTGACGAAGTCGAGGTAGTGCTTGAGGACCCACATCTTTTCTAGGAATTCGGTCCAGCCGCACGACGGTTCAACTTTGCTATTAGCTCCGCCAGCGGCACCGTCCGGCTCTACGCGGCCCTCCAGCTCGGCCCACAAGTCAGCCCATACGTTCAGTGCATCCTGAACCAGGTTGTTGGTTACGTTCTTAAAGTCTTGCAGCTCCGAGAGATGCGAGGTGCTCTGGGAGTCGAGTTGCCCGTTATGGTTTGTAACGTTTGCCTTTGCTGGCGTCTCAGACATCTTGATTTCCCGGGTCTAAGAGGTGGGCTAGCGCTTTCGCGTATGCAACATTCTCTTGCGCACCCAACATTGTTGCGTCGCAACACAGTACCCCATCAGGCGGTCCGGCGCAAGAACCGCTACAGTTTTGCGACAGACTTCATGCGCTGCTTGATCCTTAACAATTGTCGTGCCAGACCCTCGGTTTGGCAGGTTGAGTGAGTATATCTTATTTATGAAAAAGGAGTTAGGTTGAGAGAAGATTCTTGTGCCAGAGAACGAAGCCGGTGGGCCTGGGCCAAAGATTGGCCTTCTGGTCTAAATTATAGACCATACTCTCGCAGCTTCTTGCGGAGTGTCATGCGGCTCATGGAGAGCCGCTCGGCTGTCTTGCGCTGGCTCTTGGTCTGGGCAAGTGTTTTGCGAATGATGGACTCGTCAACAATCCGGTGGATTGCTTCCCTTGCTCGCCCCGGATCACCGATTTCCTCATAGAGCTTCTGTACGGTCCGGCGGATATCGGCTTCACTGTCGGAGGAACGGGGGCTCTGGCCCGTATTCTGGGTGGCCGGCGAGACAATCTCTTCGGGCAGGAAATCCACCGACAAGACCTTGCCCGGACTCATGACGACGCCGCGCTCGATGCAATTCTCGAGCTCGCGCACGTTACCCGGCCAGGGGTACTCAAGGAGCAGATCGAGGACTTTGGGGGATATTTTGCTGACGTTCTTGTTGTTCTGCTTGTTGTATTTCTCCAAAAAGTAGTCCACCAGACGCGGGATATCGCTTCGGCGCTCCCGCAGGGGGGGCAGATGGATCGGTATGACGTTCAGCCGATAATAGAGGTCTTCGCGGAACCGGCCGCTGCGAATCTCTTCCTTTAGGTTCTTGCTCGTCGCGGCTACCACGCGAACGTTGACCTGTATGGTATGTGTTCCGCCGACCAGCTCGAATTCCTTTTCCTGGAGGACCCGCAACAGCTTGACCTGCAACCGCGGACTCATCTCTGCGATTTCATCGAGGAACAGGGTTCCGCCATCGGCCAGCTCGAACCGGCCTTTGCGGGTCTCGTGCGCACCCGTGAAGGCGCCCTTGACGTGGCCGAAAAGCTCCGATTCGAGAAGCGTTTCGGGAAGAGCACCGCAGTTGACCCGGATGAACGGACCGTTCGAGCGGTCGCTGTTGTAATGCACGACATTGGCGACAAGCTCTTTTCCCGTACCCGTTTCCCCCGTCAGGAGAATCGTGGCACGAGATTTGGCGGCGGTAGCGGCTGTCGAGAGCACTCGTTCTATCGCTTGGCTCTGGCCGACGAGGTTTTCCAGACGGTAGCGGCGCCTTAGCTCCTCCAGCGCGTGCTCGTCACGCACGAGTATTTCCTCTTTTTCCACGTGAATGAGACGGTTTATTTTGAGGACCTGCGAGATGATCGACGCCACGATCTGAAGGAGCCTCAAATCCTTATCGAGCATGGACCCGACGGCAAAAGGCCGGTCTATGCTCAGCGCCCCCACGACCTCATCGTCTACTTTGATCGGAACGCAAATGAAGGCAATAGGGTGCACGGTGTCAATCCTTCGGGTTGCCGTGCGATTGAGGAAACGTGAGTCCTGGCTGACGTCCGGTATGATTTCCGGAAGGCCGGTTTGTACGACGTGTCCAGTCACGCCCTCCCCAACGGCGTACTCTCCCCTGGATCGTTCGGCCGCCGAAAGGCCGTGTGCGGCGGCGATTCTGAGTCTGTTCGCCGTCCTGTCCAGGAGAACGAGCGTACCCCGGACCATCCCGAGTTGGTTGGCCAGTGCCTCCATGGTCTGCTCGAAAAAGGACTGAGGCTCGAGCGCCGTGCCCAGAACGTCGGCCATCCGCGTGAGCAAACCGAGCTCGCGGTCCTCGCGCGACTCGGCCGCGATGACCATGCCGCCGTCAACGACACGGAACCACTGAGGCACGCCGATATCCACACAGCGCCGGTTGACCGCCTTTCTGAGCGTCAGGGTCCGGATGCCGTGCGATACCGCGATCTCCACGACGACCTGCGTGATGTGCCGCAATTTGGCGAGGAATCGCTCCGAGTGGGCTTCTTTCTCCAGGAGCCAATAGGCGACGGTATTGATATCGAACAGTCGCGGGCAAAAGTGCCCGAAGAACCGCAGGACGGTATCCTCGTCGCCCCAGAGGTCGAACATCCCCGTCAGGCTGTCGAACACGTAGCGGGCATTTGTCGCCACTTCCGCCCCGACCCCTTGCAGTGCTTCCTGCAGATCGTTGTGATCGGAAGGATCACTTATATGAACAGGTCGGGAAGAGACACTTGAATCATCGGCGTTGAAAAAATCGAGAAAGACCTCGTCGTCATTTCCTTTGCCGGAGGAAAAGCAATCCACAAGGTGGAACCGTCCCGCCGACATCAGACTGCCGTACGTAGTGACGATGGTCTGGGGGGAGCGATTGAAACTCACGTAGACGACGGGTGTGCCTTCGGCCTCACAGGCGGAGACAAAGCTCGATATGAACCTATCGACCGGCGCGCCGGAATCGACTTCCCAGACGAGGTTATCTCCCGCCAGGACGCCGCCGATCAGCCGGTCGATCTCCTCCATTCCCGTCGTTAGTCTGTCTTTAGCCAAGCAACTGCCCTCTGTTGGTTACTCGATGCGAGAATCCACAATGTTCACTCGAAATC
>JARRQQ010000634.1:0-3534 GCA_037381725.1 Sedimentisphaerales bacterium | reverse complement strand
GCGGCGGCGATAGAGCGGCTGCGCCAGCTTCGGGAAAAGTTGCTCTCGGACGATGTCGAGACAGCGCGGGTCGCGGGGTTTAATCTGTCGTGGATGCAGGAGGACGGGCTGGCGATCCTCAAGGAGGCGCTGTTCGGCGACTATTCGCGGACAACGAAGAAAGCCGCGGCCTACGGGCTGCGGAGTATGCACGGCCGGATGAAGAAGATGGGGGCGGAGGTGCTCGAACAGGGGTTGAGCCATCGCGACAAGATGACGCGGG
Organism: Sedimentisphaerales bacterium; assembly: GCA_037381725.1. Classification (GTDB taxonomy): domain Bacteria; phylum Planctomycetota; class Phycisphaerae; order Sedimentisphaerales; family Anaerobacaceae; genus JAFGTG01. Next base: position 3,272 of record JARRQQ010000634.1, on the reverse strand, counting down.
ACGCCTGCGCCAAGAGTCTGGCCATCGTGAAGGGCGAGGTGCCCAAGAAGGGCGGCGGCGAGAAGAAGGCGGGATCGGGCAGGCGGCGGATCGAAGAGGTTCGGGGCAAGAGGCGGCCGAGATCGCAGTCATCGCGCAGAAGCCGGCCGCCTCGTCGCTAAGCGCTAAGGAACTCATTCGACAGGTCCGACCAGCCTGAGATCACCTGGTTTTACCGCACTTTCATCATCGGGCATATCCGCAACTTCCTGCAATCTCTTTTCAATGTCAATGCCGGTAGCCGCCTTCATCTGTTCGAGGAACTTGACGAGCGCTCCCGGTGCGGCGGTCATGAGCCTGTTAACGGCGTTGTCGCCGTCCCGGCTGCCGCTGTCGAGCGCGATGACCTTGTCGAACTTGACCTGGCCGATGGATTTCGCCCCTTGCTCGGCCACGGCCTTGACCGCCTCCAGGGCGAGATTAAGCTGCGCCGCCTTGCCGTAGGCGTTCCAGGCTCCCGCTTTCTCTCGCAAGCCTTTGGCCTCGGCCTCAAGCTGCACTTGAGTGCCTTTGGCTTTCGCCTGGGCCACTCTCAAGATGGCCTCCGCCTCGCCTTCCGCCTTGAGGACGGCCGCCTGCTTCTGCGCGTTCGCGGGGACGACGACCTCCGCCCGGTATTTCTGCTCCTCGGCTTCCGCCTTTGCAGCTTCCACCTTTGCTCTGGCCCTTTGCTCCTCTTCGAGGACTTTCTGCTCCTGGATCACTACCGCCTGCCGGGCCCTCGCCTCGGACAGCGGTCCCTGCTGCTCGGCCTTCTTGACGGCCGCGAGGGTCTCGCCGCGATACTCCTGCTTGGCGACGTCCCGGTTCTTCTCGGCCTCGGCAATCTGCTTCTCCTGCTCGGCCCGGACGACCTCACCTTCCCTTCGGGCGGTCTCGGACTTTTGCATGGCGTCCCGGTCCGCTTCGGCCTGACCGATGGCGGCGTCTCTCTTGACCTCCGCCGTCCGCTTGATGCCCAGCGCTTCGAGGTAGCCTCGCTCGTCGCGAATATCCTGGATGTTGATGATGTCGATGATGACACCGATCTTCGCCAATTCTTCGCCCGCCTGGTCCAGGACCTTGTTCACGAACATATCTCTCTTTTGGTAAAGCTCCTCGACGGTCAGCACGCCGATGATGTCACGAAGCTGGCCCTCCAGCGTTTCCTTGATGATCTGCTGAATCTGGCGGGCGTCGGTGCCGAGGAACCGCTCGACGGCCCGCTCCAGCATGCCCTCTGCGCCGGAGATCTTCACGTTCGCCACCGCGTCGATTGTCACGGGCACGCCTTCTTTCGAGTACGCCTTTTGCACTCGGACGTCGGCGAGATTCATCGTCTTGAGCGAAATTCTGTTGACCCGCTCGAGGACGGGGATGCGCAATTTCGCCCCGCCAACGACCGCCTTCCATCCCCGGGCGGTGACGCCTCCATCCAAGGTCTGCACTCGGTTTTTTCTGCCCGTGAAGATCAGTGCCTCGTTGGGCTCGGCCTTCAGCCAGTTGTTAGCAATAATCAGCACGATCGAAAGAACGGCGATGACCAAGATAGAAATGACAATGATCAAACCTAAGCTTTCCATGATGATTCTCCTTTCGCAAGTTGCCTGATCTCACTCAACAATCGCGGTTTTTCCAGTCACGGCCTTTATGGTCACGAACGCACCTTTTTCATACTCTCTTTTGGGATCGGCGGCTCTGGCGTTGAAGTACGTACTCTGTCCTGTTGCCTCGTTGGTGGCTTCGATTTCTCCCGTGCCGCCGTCTTTGGGGATGGGCACGACGACCCGGCCCTGTTTTCCCACGAATGAGGTCAAGCGAACCTGGCTCGACGCTTGCTGCTCGTACAGAATCTTGAGAAGCTGATAGCCGAGGAACCAGGCCACGCCGCCACCGACCAGCCCGGCTACGACGTGATGAACGGGCCATTTGAAATAGACGGACAGATAGCCGCTGGCACCGAAACCGACCAGAAAGAACAAGATCAACTTCACGCTGATCGCGCCCGGCCCGCCGAGGTCGCCGGCGTCAGCATTAAGATCGAAGTCCGTGTCCACGTCGATGTCCGCATCCACGTCCGCACCGGCTCCAAAGATGCCGATGAAGAGCAGAATCAGCCCCGGAATAACGGCCATCAGCCCGTAAATCAGCAATAGACTCATAACCCGCACCCTTTCTTTTCGTCAAGAATAACTCTCCGGCCGGCGTGGAGAATAAGACCGCCGAACACGATTGTCAAGCGCCATCCGCCCTTCAATAGACGGATTTCCGAGCGCCCGACAGGCCGTCCAATCTATATACGCCCGAGAGCACGGAAAAATCATTCGGGAACGTACCTTTTGCACATACAGGTTGGCCGTATCGATCACCTGTGTCGTTGATCGGACGGAGCAAAACATGAAGGTATCGAAAAAGCTCGGGTTTCTGAGTGAAATAAAGGTGTCTAATGAATTTCTTTATGCAAAACGAGCATTTTCCTCATAGCGCCGGGGTTCACGGCGGCCTATCCTACGAATGCACTGACCGGCGATCAGGCACGCCGACCTTGAGTTGAAGAAACCGCCAGCGAATTAGGAGACATGAAATGATGAATGCCAGAACAAGATCGTTGTTCACGTTGTTGGTGATGATTGTCATGATAGCCGCCATACTTATCTACATACCCTATCTGGCGGGGCGCATTGGTTACGAGAAGACCTCGGCAGAGGTCTCCGCCTATCAGAATGTTCTTGCTTCGATGCAAAAGGGAGATACGCTGTCGCCGCTTTTTCACGCCGTATCGAAAACCCTCATACCGGCGGTGGTCGTCGTACAGGTGAGCAAACACGTCGAGGTCCAGCCCCAGCAAGAGCCGGACATGAATGACTTTCTGAGGTGGTTCTTCGGCGAGCCCGGCTCGTCGGGTCCATCCGTTCCGCAGACCCCGCCGCAGCATTCGTACCAGTATGGGCTGGGCAGCGGCATCATCATCGACGCCGACAAGGGCTACATCCTGACGAACTGGCACGTCGTTCACGGCGCCGACACGGTTGTTGTCAAGTTGGCCGACGGGCGCAACTACAAAACGCAATGGGTGCGGACGGACAGCCGGAGCGATCTGGCGGTCGTGAAGATCGACGCGCCCGACTTGATCTCAGTGTCCTTGGGCAACAGTGATGAGATGGAAGTCGGAGATTGGGTTCTGGCCGTCGGCGCCCCGGAGGGACTGCCTCATACCGTCACGGCCGGGATCATCTCCGCGAAGGGTCGGACCA
>JARRQQ010000633.1:0-3072 GCA_037381725.1 Sedimentisphaerales bacterium | reverse complement strand
CCTTTCTTACAAACAAGACAGCAAATTTACTTCGTGGTGCTGATTTTATAAAATTCAAGCTGTCGCTTGAAAACATCCCGGTCCACCGGCACATCACCATCATTTAACATCGTATCCAAGCTGGTCTTCACACCGATTTCCGAGCTTTTCCAAGGAACGATGTAAAGAGACTTCGGTGCTTCATCGTTACCAACGATGGACATCCCGGATAGCTCCTTTGCTTTCGATTGCTTAGCCTTATTCACATCCTTTACATCCTTAGCCAAGACCATGACGGTCGGAAACAGGAAAATAAACAGACACAAAACCAATTTACGATACATAACCGTCTCTCCTTAGTTTCGCCCAAGCCGGGCACGCAAATCCGCGATCCACAATTTGACCTGCTTATCTTTCGGCTTAGCCTCGCTGTAGATCTCGTAGTGTTCGAGGGCACATACCGGATCATTCAAATACAAATCGCAGAGAATTCCGAGGTTTCTGTGCACCGGATAATAATCCGGAAAGCTTGTGATGGCCTTCTCATAAATCGCACGAGCATCATCGAATCGTCCGGTTTTGCGACATAGCAAGCCGTATTCATTACTGGCCACCGGATGATCGGGAACCAGTTGCAGCGCGGCTTTAAGATTCTCTTCGGCCCGTTCAGGCTTATCGATATGCTGATAAGCAATGGCAATATCAATATATGGCGCCGTGACGCCCGGGGACTTCTCGATGATTTTTTCCAGAATGTCGACAGCCTTCTCATACTCCTGGTCCTTCATTATGGCCACGGCGCGTTCGAAATCTTTTCGAGATGACTCATCCATTTGGGAAACTTCCGTGATGATGAAGCCTTTCCGGCCGTCTTCGAGCTGCGTAACCGAAAAATCTTTTTCCAACGAGGGTTCCTGAGAAACCTTTTCCGGTTTGATCTTCCCATCAGTGGCACACCCGGCAAGAACCAACAGGATGACGAATCCGACCCATGTTCGTATTTTCAGCTTTCGTAATATTCTGTTATGCATGCTCTGCATGACTTACCTCCTAACCGCCGGATTTGTCCCTGTCGGCAGCAGATCCGTGGTTTTGTGGTTATCAGGCCTCGTGGTTTCTGACGTCGTTACAGATCCTGGTTCTTTGATCTTTACAGATTCAACAGGTTCGGTTCTATTGACAGACTCGGATTCCTTGTCTTTCTTAGCGTCTGCAGATTCGGGCTCGGCGACAGATCCCGCTTCTTCGACTTTTTCAGGATCCGACAGTTCGGCATTAGTAGCAGATCTATCTTCATCAATCTGAGCAGGCTCCGGGGTTTCGGATGCCGCGGCAGATCCGGATTCGTCGATCTGATCAGGTTTGCCTAATTCTGAATCGGGAAGCGCGGCCAATACCGGGCTATCGATCTCATAAATGTACGTATCCAGCGAACCGATGACATCGGTGGTCTCTTCGGGCTTATCATAGCGAGCGGGCACTAATTTAGCCAATTTCTGAAGGCTCTTTTCGATCCATTCATTATAGACGCCTTTGGTGATCAGGGCGAGATTGCTTTGATGGACTTTGATGGACTTCTCCTCGAAGGGATAGGCCTGCTCTTCCATGGCCAGTTCGTACTGTTCTAGCTCTGCAGGGTATAAGCCTCGCGGTATTTTAAGTTTTTTTCCTGCAACGATAAAATTTGATTTATTCAAATTGTTTTCGCGGGCAATCCTTCTGACATCGCTGTCATATCGTTTAGCAATTACAGAAAGGGTGTCGCCAGGTTTTACCTTGTAGTAGTCAAAGGTTAGCACAGGACGTTCAGAGGTCATCAAGGCCTTGCTGAAGTGAAAGTATATCTCGGCCAGATAGAATGTGGCTGCTGCGGTAAGCTCCCCCGACTCGTAGTCCAGGAGGCTGTTGAAGCGATTGATTGCTTTTTTCATCAGGCCCTGCTTTTTTTGCATATTGTCCTTTAACGGCCTAACAAGCTTGTCCGCCAAAATCGTTTCATATGTGTTTTCAGCCAGCACCAGGGCTGCATTTCCAGCCAGATAGCGTGTCCTTGGGGTTTGTTCACTTTCTGCTGAAGCGTCGATGGCGACAATCTTTTCAAGTTCTTCCAAGTAAGATTTCCCATCGTTCTGCGCCTTGAGGATCTCGGCGATTTTGTTGCGCGTCTCCAGGTTGAGCTCAACGGGTTTTGCGAAATACTCAACATAACGCCGGTAAACCTCAAGAGCACGGAGTTTGTTGCCGTCTTTTTCATGCAATTCGGCTGCAACCATGAGGGCATCTCGTCTGATTTCGTCGTCTTTCGATTCCTTTTCAATGCGTTCATATTCATCTGCTGCCAGGGAGAACTGATTGTTTTCCTTATAAACATAAGCGATCTTTTTCGTGACTTCAGGTTGTAGCGGGTTGTCGGGAAAGCTGTTGCGGAATCCTACCAGCACTGTTGCAGCCGTCTCCCAATCCTTGAGCTGGATGAGAGCCGCGGCTGCGTCATATTCGGCATTAGGCCTAATCTTTGATGCAGGTGCCATGCGACCCACTCGCATGAAGTGGTCTGCAGCAGTCCGATAATCCTGGGCGTTATTGGCCAGTTCACCTTGTTTGTAAATGGATGCCGCGAGATTGTCCATCAATTCGCCGCGTGATTTATCCTCTGCGGGCAGCAATGCCAACACATTCGAATAAGCGCTCTCGGCTTCGCTATAACGTGAAAGCTCGTAAGAAGAATGTCCGACAACCAACCAAGCATCTCGGACAACGTCGGCTTCGGCGTCGGAGAATACCTCGAGAAGCTTGTTCGCGGCTGCCAGCGACTGTTCATATTCCTTCATACCGTAAAGATCGTCCGCAGCTGCCCCAAGAACGATGGCTGCCTTTTTATGTTTCGGAAATGTATCAACAAACTTCATCGAACTGTGAACAACGTCCACTTTGACAGCATCCTTGTCCTCCTGAGCAACAACCGCCAGTTGCGCTCGACGCGCAGAGACCGCCGCGTATCCGGCTTGGGAAGATTTTTCGTGGAGCGGATAACCATAGGCAGTTTTCTCGAATTCCACGGCTGCTTCGCCGAACGATTTATCTTCCAGCAAT
>JARRQQ010000632.1:0-3085 GCA_037381725.1 Sedimentisphaerales bacterium | reverse complement strand
TGCCCGGCCCGCCGACGAAGAGCGTCACGTCGGTGCGAGAAGTGAGCTTGTCAGGCTCCCCATAGATGGCCGCACCGGAGGGGACATAAGCGCCCATATCCAGGCCCCACGGCCCCGCGCCGGCCGCGGGCGAGCCCGCCTCCAGATGGAAGTCCGAATCCGGATCGGCAAAAAGTGGATCCGCGTCGATATTGCCTTCGCCCAGATAGTGCCACTGGGCCGCGACGATGGACCGATGCATTGCCACGTCCGTCGTGTCTGCAATACCCTCGAAAATCAGCGGGCTGTTCCAGAAGATATTGCCGCTCAGGTAGGCGCCTCGCCCGGGCCGCCGGCCCGGCAGGTCGAGGTCGAAGTAGGTCGCGGCGGCCGAGACCCCGACGACCGTGTTATTCTCGAACGTGAGAAAAGCGTCGTCCTTTACCTGGGCCACGTGCTGGACGTCTTGGAACACGTTACGGACCATCACGTAGTGATTGCCGCCGCCGGCGGAGATGACGTTGGACTCGCCGACAGCACTATTATATTCATCCTTGACGTAGTTCATGAAGACGTTGCCCTCGATATGGGCGTCGCCTCCGAGATCGAGTGCGTCGTCGCCCCCGCCCGTAAAGACGTTGTTCATGACCTGTAGGATTGGATCCGGGCGTGACGGCCCGTCGAAGTCGATGGCGTCGTTGTGGCCCGGCGTGAGTCCGAACAGATTGCCTTCGACAATGAACCATCCGCCCGGGGCGATGCCGCGACCGACGATATGCTCGCTGCGATTGTCCGTAGGCTCCTGGCTCGGAGGATACGTGTCGGTGAAGATGCAATTACGCACGACCAGCGATGAATCTGTCGCGATGATGCGCTCCAGAATCGTATGGTCCAGCGTGACATACTCCAGGGTCAGGTTGGAGCCTTGGAGGCCGATCATGCCGTTATTGGCCTGTCCGTACTCGACGATAGCGTGGGTAATGCGGTTGTCCTCCATGCTGCCAACGAATTGAAGGCCGCCCCACGTACCGCCCGTCCCGGCGGTGCGCGTGAACCGGATCAGCTCATCTTCCGAGCCTTCTGCGAGAAGGCGGCCACGAATCACCATCCGCGCATCCGGATCGAAAAGGACCGAAACGCCCGGCATGATTGTGAGGCTGACGCCGAACGGTATGACCAATTCGCCGCTCAGACGGTATGGCCCCACGCCGGTGGTCCAGACGGTGTCCTCTGTCAGCGAGCCTTCCGCCAAGCCCGAAGGGACCGTCCCGAGCCACGGATAGCCCTGGTCGGCGATGCTGAGGTCCGCGTCCGGATCGGCTTCGGGGTCGCCCGCGTCAATGCACGGCGAAGCGGCCTGCAGGCGGTAGTCGTGCTTCACCCGGCTGAGGAACAACGGGTCGGTATTGAGATTGCCCGTCCCGGGCCAGGTCTCGCCGAAAACGTCCGAGTAATTAACATGGACGTTCGACTCGATGTACGGGGCTTGAACGTCCACGGGATCGGTCGCGTCGATGATCGAATTGGTCACGTTGTATACGATCGTGCCGCTCGTGACGCCGTACTTGTTGTGAGACTGGAGGCCGACGTCAAGCTGTCCCGGGCTTTTCGATGTCACGATGGTGGTGCGGTCAATGTTAACGATTACCGCGGAGCCCTCAAATGTCTTGGTGGCAATGGTGGCGACTGTAGGATCCTCGGGCGACTTGTTGTTCTCGACGAAAAGGCAGTCACGAATGTTCACCTGGCCGTCGTAGATGCTGACCCCTTTGTCCCTGCAATCTCGAATGAAGAAGTCTTGTATAGTCACGGCCGATCCGAGCGTGTCGATTCCATCGTCGTCAACATCCGCGGCGACGCCGTGAATCAGCCTGCATTGCTGGCCCGCCTGCTGGCCGTGGATGTAGAGGCCGTCCGCGTCATCGTCGGCGTGCATCCCGGTGATCCAGCTATTCTCGAACCACAGGGCAGTGCCGGAGATTTCCGGTCCCATGACCGAGCGTGCAAGAAGACAGTCGCGAAACGTCAAATCGCAGCCCGAGGAAGCATCCATGATCTTGCCCGCGTGGTCGGTCAACGAGCAGTGCTCGAAGACGAGTGTCGAGCCGACGGCACGAATCGCGGGACCTGAATTCGAGTGGCCGACGTGCGGAGAACGTCCCGCCGCCGTGACGTTCGTGTACTCAAACATGGATGGGTCTGCGCCAACGCAGTGAAGCTCGCCCCAGTTCTCGTCCGGCACGTACGCGGTGAGAGTGACAGGCGAGGTGGACGTGCCGAGCGACCGAATGGTCCCCGCAACGTCGATGTCCGTTCCACCGGCGCCGGACGGTGCGCCGTCGATCAGGACCAGCGTGCCCGGGTCCAGCGTCAGGACAACGCCCGCCGGAATCGTGAAGTCACCTCCCGTAACGTGGTAGATGCCGCTCCACGTCTGGCTTCTGGCAAGTCGGCCGGAGACGCTATGGATCGGGCGGCCACTCCAGTCGATCAGTGTCGCGTCGGCTCCCATCCCGTTGACCTTGGCCCGAAGCGTGAAATCCCCGCCGCCGGCAAAGCGGACCAGAGCGCTGCCCAGACCGTTGTACAAAGTGACCTGGTCAGTCGAAGGAGCGACGTTCGGATTATCAGCAACCGAAAGAAACGCGACGGCGTCCCAAAGACTTCGATCGATTCTCCCTTCGTCGTCCAGGACTTCTATGCGGACGAGAACGGGGACGCCGGGCAAATAGCCGTCGCGGACAACCAGCCGCACGTGCGGCCCGGAACTTGCGTCGAGCAAGTCAACAGCGTCACTCTCAAGATAAGACCTCGCGTTGACGTGGAGAGCTAGGGACATGACCAACACGACTGACAATAGCCCGTTGGTCGCGGTTGTAGACATTTTTTCGATCAGCATCCTCACAATTCCACATAGTGGTGTAACCCTCATATCCTAACATTTTAGGTCACGTTAGTCAACTATCGCGTGCGAAGACTTCTGCTGGAGCAGGACGCCCGTAACGTCAGATGTTACGCATTGAACATACTCTGCTAATGAGTTGACATTTGTTGTCTTAAGCGAGCGCGCGACGGCGGCCACTTCGGCAATACACCTGCACGTCGA
>JARRQQ010000631.1:3145-6283 GCA_037381725.1 Sedimentisphaerales bacterium | reverse complement strand
CACAATATCTGGGTGGGTATCCATCCATCGCCTCGCCGATTCGTTTGAGAGACGTGGGCGTCTATGGCGGATTGGACGGCTGTCTCTACGTCGTCCCGCTGTCCGGCAACGGACCGGTCTGGTCGTTCAAGACGGCCTTTGGCAAGGCGATCTCCGCCCCGGTTGCGGTTTGTGACGGCCGTGTCTATTTCGGCTGTGAGGACGGCTATCTATACGTTTTGGGGCCGGATGGCAAGGCGTCTCTGCCGCCAAAAGACCTTCAACTCCAAAAGATTAGAAGTCCCCTCACGAGCAGTCGTGTCGATCCGAAGTATGACTGGTTCACCAATTTCGGCAATTTCGCCAGCACCAATGGGAACGATCAGGATCTTAAGCCTCCGGTGAAGATCAAATGGATTCGGCGGTATGAGGGCACGTTCAAGCACATTCCCGTCTGCGGCGGCGGGCGGATGTACACGCACACCGCGGAAGGCCAGGTTTTCGCCGTCGAGCAGGAGACGGGCCGGCTCTTGTGGCGGCGCTTCTGGCCGGGCGTGCACGTGTCTTTCACGGGACCGCTCTACTACCGGGAGCGCCTTCTCGTGCCGCAGGCCGGCCTGAGACAATCCTCCATGCGTTGTCTCGACGCGGAGACGGGGCAGAAATCATGAGTTGGATTTACGGCCACAACACTCCTTACTACCCGCGCGACAACAAACCTTTCATTCGGGCCTGGAATATTGATACCGGAGAAGAAGCATGGACGATCGACGTTTCACAGTTCGGCTCCGGTGGCAATGACTCCGGCGTGTGTCTGATGAATGATACGCTCTACTATTCGACCTTCTTCGGGTATGCTTCGAGAACAAAGGCCGGCCGGCCCAAGTCGAAAGGTTTGACCGCCGCTATCGAGCCGGAGACGGGCCAGGTTCTTTGGTTGACCACGAAGTATTACGTGACAGCCGGTTGCACGATCTCGGCTGAGAATGGGCGTCTATACCTGGGAGGATACAACCCGCCCGATGAGAAAACGAACAATCGCTACGTGGTGTGCCTCGATGCCGAGAGCGGCTCGTTGGTCTGGCGGTCGGAACCGGTCGGGAAGGCCGTCAACGTTGTGACAATAGCGCCGGACTTTGTCTTCGTACACGGTTCGACGGGCCAGCCGAGCCACGTTATCGACAAGTCCACGGGGAAGATTCGATCTACCTTCGATCAGCATTATGCTTGTACGCGATTCACTTTCTCCGAACCGTATCTGCTCGGTCCCAACATGGACCTAATTGACACTTCGGATAGCGACAAAGTGGTCTCCTCGGGTCCGTGTGTTGACGCAAGAGAGTGTGTTGGGGCGGTCGTATCGAATGGACGGGTTTTCTACACGTCCCAGGCCAACGGCTTACAGCTTTCGATGGTCTATGGAGCGGAAGCCGGATCTTCGTCGGTGGCGAGGATCGTGGATCGAAAGGACTGATTCTCGTCGAGTTGTTTGGCGAGCAGGGCGTATCCTTGCGCTATGGGATGGCTGGCGTCGCGGTAGACTTCGCTGGGCAGAGGCGGGGGCATAAAGTAGGCCACGTTGTTCTGCCGGAGCCAATCCGAGATACCGCGTTTCATCTGCTGGTACACGTTGTAGCTCTGCGGCTTCAGCATGTGCTCGTTAAAGGGGCCGACCAAGACGAAGACGGTATTGCCTCTTGCTCTTAGCATCTGTACGGTCCGGCGGAAAAACCTCCATTGCACGGATGTTTCAAGCTCAACCCAGTCGAAGTCCTGTTGGGGTATGCCCTTTTCGGCCCACGACGCATTCTCCTGGAGGTCACCGTTCTCGGAAGCCGGAAGCCCGGACAGGATAGCCGTCAGGGGATTTCTGTAGGGATGCTCCATCGTCCATCTGGGCAGGTCCATGTTGTCGAAATAGACCATTTTCAGATGAGACGTCCAGCTCAGGAAGGGGGTATAGCGTTCGATCACAATCGAAAGCTTTTTGGAGAATGATGCCTTGTAGCAGGGGATTTTCGGCGTGAATTGTGCAACTAATTTCGGATGGTTGAAGCGAAACTCCTTGTCCGTTTGCAGGTCGTGCTTTCTGGAGCTCATATGCCGTCCACGCCCAAATTGGCGAACCGGTTTTGGCCTGCGTCTTCGCCGAGATAGGCTGACAACGTGTGGTCCTTGGAAACGTAGTGTCCCCAAACGACGGAATCGCCGACAACGACCGTTCCATATCTGGAAGAGGCCCAGCGACTATAGCGATTGTACAGCCAGTAATCGCTGCCTAACTCGTAAGGCAGGCGGTAGCTTGGATCGGGCTGGAATTTCTCGACGTAGCCCCAGAGTACAGGTCCCAGAAAGAACAACGCCACGCAGAGAATGGCGACGAGAATCCATTCGGTGCCGGAAAGCCGTAGGCTATTCGAACCGTAAGGAACCGTGTACTCTTGCGTCACGCGAGCAGTGTTTGTTTTTTTGGTCATGTCTCTCTGTTCAGAACTGGAGGTAAATAAATCCTTGCTCGCTCGATGGAGCAAAGAGAGCAAGATAGAGAATCATAAGGATAACAAGTCCAACGCGGACGGCTCTTACTTCCAGGACCCACCGGACTCTTGACTCATAGGCGAATTCATAGAGCCAGACCGCACAAACCAGGGCCAATGCCAGCATGGGACAATAGGGATTCGCCAATCCCGAGGTAAATATCCTCTTGATGATCGTCCATGCGTCGCCGATGCTTTCCGCCCGGAAGAAGATCCAGGCGAAGGTGACGAGACCGAACACAAAGAACTGTTTGGCGAGGGTGGGCACTTTTTCTCTGTAGAAGGCGGTCCGTTCCATCTCGCGGGTGAGGAAACGCCCGATGGCGTGGACCGCGCCCCAAAGGACAAAAGTCCAGGCCGCACCATGCCATAGCCCCGAAATCACCATCGTAAGGATCATGTTCTTGTACGTGGTGAACGTCCCTTTTCGGTTGCCTCCCAACGGAATATAGACGTAGTCCTTGAACCACGAGGACAGGCTAATGTGCCACCGTCCCCAGAAGTCGCCCAGGCTCGTTGCCAGATACGGATTGTCGAAATTCAGCATCAGGCGAAAGCCCATGATCCTGGCCACGCCCCGCGCCATGTCCGTGTAGCCGCTGAAGTCGAAATAGATTTGCCA
>JARRQQ010000631.1:0-3100 GCA_037381725.1 Sedimentisphaerales bacterium | reverse complement strand
AAACAACGACAGGCCATCCGTAATATCCTGGCTGGAGAACTTGGGCACCATGTCCAACTGGGGCAGCAGGTTTTTGGCTCTCTCGATTGGGCCCGCCAGCAATCGGGGAAAGAGTGAAACAAAGGCGGCGTACCTAATGAAGCTGCGTTCTCTGGCCACGTTGCCGCGGTAGAAGTCGATGGTGTAACTCATGGACTGGAAAACGTAGAACGATATGCCCACGGGCAACAGCATGCCTGGCATCGGGATGGCGTAGGGGATATTCAGCCAGGAAAGAAGACCGTTGATGTTGTCCGCGACGAAACCGCCGTACTTGAAGAAGCTAAGCAGCCCGATATTGTTTATGATGCTTACCGAGAGCCACATCTTCCGGCGCTGGCTCTTCTCCATTCGCGCGGCGACCAGATAATCGAGCAAGCTTGAATAGAAAATCAATATCAGATAGAGCGGGTTGACCCATCCATAAAAGAAATACGACGCGGCCAAAAGCCAGGGGATTCGAAAACGAGTTCCCTTCAGGGCCAGGTAGATCGGATAGACGATGACGAAAAATAGGGCGAACGCCCAGGTATGAAATAGCATGGGCGACCTTCTACCTCATTAAGACACGTATGTGCGCCTCGACCGAGGCGGCGAGACCTTCCAGGCCATAACCGCCCTCCAGGGTGGAAACAAGCCGGCCTGCGCAACACGTCTCGGCGATGCCCTTGACAATCTCCGTTAGCCTCGCAAATCCTTGCTGAGTGACCCTCATCGCGCCGAGCAGGTCGTCTTTGTGGGCGTCAAATCCGGCTGAGATCAAAACGAAGTCCGGCGAGAAATCAAAGGCCGCCGGCGCGAGCGTCTCCTCGAAAGCGCTCACGTACTGCTCGTCTCCCGAGCCGGCTCGTAATGGCACGTTGATAGTGGACCCGGAACCTTCGCCCTCGCCCTTTTCCGTCTGGTTTCCACTGCCCGGGTAAAAAGGGTACTGATGAACGCTAAAATAGAGCACGTTGGGATCGTCGTAGAACGCGGCCTGGGTTCCGTTGCCGTGATGGACGTCCCAATCGACGATGAGCACCTTGGGCAACTGATGTTTCTTTTGAATGTACCGCGTGCCGATGGCGATGTTGTTGAAGATACAGAATCCCATGGCCTTGTTCTCAAGGGCATGATGGCCGGGCGGACGAACCGCACAGAACGCATTGGCGACTCGGTGTTCCATGACGGCGTCAATCGCCGTGAGCATTCCTCCGGTGGCCATGAGGGCTGCGTCGTATGACTCTCGCGAGATCGGAACGTCCAGCGAATCCAGGTATGCGGCGCCGGCCTCGCAACTCTTGCGAGCACGCTCGATGTATTCGCGAGAGTGCACGGTTTCTATCCACTCCAGGGCAGCCGGCGTAGGTTTTAGCTCAGCCAATTGCGAGTATAGCCCGTCCGCTTTCAGCTTCCCGATGATTTTGACGAGTCTTTCCGGGCTTTCCGGATGGCCGGGGGTCGTCTTGTGTTCGAGGTAGATCGGATCGTAGACAAATCCTGTTTTAGCCGTCTTTTGGGCTTGATTTTCGTTTGTCATGTTCGGCTCGCTCGATACGTTGTTCGGTGCACTCCGGACACAGCGAAATCCGATGGCGTCGCTGGCCAGACACGTGTCGTCGGTCGAGGGATCGCTCGCGCGGTAAGTAGACCGGCACGCCTCGGCACTGGAATTCCAGGCTCCGCCGCGAAGGACCCTCTCCTTGCCCTCGGCGGGACCGCGCGGGTCCGTCTCGGGCGAATCCTTGTAGTAGTCCGCCACGTAAAGGTCGTTGCACCATTCGGACACGTTGCCGTGCATGTCGTACAATCCCCACGGGTTCGGCTCCTTCCGGCCCACGGGGTGGGTCGTTCCCGATGAGTCGTCGGTGAACCACGCATGCTCTTTGAGCTGGGCGACGTTGTTGCCGAAGCTGTATGCCGTGCTGGTTCCCGCCCGGCAGGCATATTCCCATTCGGCTTCCGTGGGCAACCTGTATCCGTTTGCGTCGAAGTTGCACTTCCAGGTCTCTTCGTCGTAGCACGGCTCAAGCCCCTCGGCAAGAGACCGTTCATTGCAGTAAATCGCGGCATCGGTCCAGTTGATCTGCTCCAGGGGATTTTTCGGGTTCTTGAAGTGCGACGGATCGGAAATCTGGTGCTTCTTGAATTCGTCCTGGACGACTTCGTACCGGTCCATCCAAAAAGGACTCAGGCGGACCTTGTGGACGGGCAATTCGTCGGGGTTGCCACTCTCGCTTCCCATCTCGAACGAACCGCCCGGGATGACCACCATTTCGACGCCGCTCTTGATTGTGACGATCTGCGGCTCACTCGTCGTGTCATCCGAGCGCTTGCAGCCAGGCAAAAGCAGCGGGGCGACAAGAAAGAACGTGATTGTTATAGCTCTGGTCACTCGCGTCGTCATCAGCGTGACTCCTTTCCATGGCTCGTCCGGCGATCACCGGTTCGATGCGCGAATCGGGACCCAGTCAGGCTCTTTGTTGTGGTTTCCGTCGGTCGTGACCTGCACCCACTTTCCCGCAAGATCGGTCACGCAGATATTCCAGCCCGGCGCCTTGCCGGCCACCTGCTCATCAGCCTCGGGACCGTAGCTAAACGCGATGTACTTTCCGTCGGGCGAGAAGTCCACGTGATAAACCTCGCATTCCTTCTCGCACTTGATGAACGGGTGCACGTGCGTGACCTTCGGCGTCGAGGAGGTCAGATCGAGCGTGCCCTGGCACAAATCCCAATCGGTCGCGCCCCACGTGATCATCCGGCCGTTATAGTTGGAATCGGGCCTGCAACCCGTCACTCCGTACTTCGTCAAGTCGAACACGCCGGTTCCGTGGGCTTCGATGGCCAGGATAGCGTGTCTGAAGCCCATTCCGCCGTGGACGGTCGCCAGGAACCAGTTGCCGTCGGGCGTCCAGCAGATGTTGTACAGGTGTTCCAGCTTCTTGTTCACATGCTGGGTGTGTTTACGGCTTTTCAGATCGTAGAAGAAAATACCTTTGGTCGCAAAATCCTTAGCGTTGTAGCGCTCGAATTCTCCCTTGAGATAGGCAATCATTTTGCTGTCGGGGCTCCAACACGC
>JARRQQ010000630.1:0-3105 GCA_037381725.1 Sedimentisphaerales bacterium | reverse complement strand
CCTGCGCGGACTCGCTCAGGACGTTCCGTATCACCTCAGTTCTCAACGTGCTTAATTCCTTCGGCAAATCGCTTTGTCTCAGCATAAATTCGAGGTAATACTTCCCGCCTTCCATCGGGACGCTGATCTTGCCGACATAAGCGTCAGGAGCCGTTGTGCCCGCGCTTGGCCGTTCGTCCTTGCCTTTAGGGCGGTTGGGGAAACGCAGATAGAAGTTGCCATCCCTGGGGTCAAATGTGCAACTCGCGCCGGCCATGTCTGCTATGCTGCTGACGGCCTGTCGAATCTGCACGTTCTGCATGCTCGCCGATATCCTGACGTCATCCAATGAGGACGCCGACGACACCGTAGTAAGCATCACTCCGGCGCGATTCGCCAGATCCCGGCATATATTCACGACCAATTCATCACGGTAAGATATGTCCACCTTCTGATCGAGTTTCAGCTCCATGAACGTTTCCGAAGAGACGACACGGACCTCCGGCATCTGCCCGAGAAGATCTATGCCGGAAATATACCATCGCGCGCCGGACGGCCCGCCGCCAAAATAGACCTGGCTCAGTAACTGAACCACGGTCACCGGCGTGGGTAGCACGAACTCCGTCCGCTCGGGCTCGTTTGGCTCCGGCTCGCGCGCTTTCAGGACACCTTGCATCCGAGAACTACGAGGTCGTGGCTCATATCCCGGAGCGAATATCGGCTCTAAGCCGGCAAGCTGGCGCAACAAATTGTTCAACTCCGCCAATATCCCTATCGGCGAGATCAGGACCTTTTGCCCCAGTGCGTTATTGATCGTCTGCTGCACGTCATCACGAAGGTAGACCTCGATGGGCGTCGTGTAAAGAACCTTCAACAGCTCCAGTTGCCTTGTCGTGGGTGTGCCGAGGATATGATCCAGCTCTTCTCGCGGGTAGATCGTTATTTCCCGCTCACCCACGGCGTATCGCATGAAGAATGCATTCAACATCTCGGTCAGGCCATCCGCCAAAGGCCCTTGCAGCGTCACCGATAGCCTCGTCGCCTCTCCATAAGGCAGCTTCCACACGGCTTCGTTCGAGAGCGTCAACTTCACGCCGGCCTTCTGTCCGATCTTGTCCAGCGCCTCGATGATCGTAACGTCCGCCAGCCGGATCTCGAAATTTGCGCTCAGCTTTTGGAGCAACTGAGCTTTGTCCGCCCGGACAACACCGCCCAAAATGCAGACGCAGACTACCATCCAAGCGGCCATTTTTTCAGAACTCTTCACGCTCATGTTTTTCTCCTTTGTCTCAGAAGGTTGTCACAGCAAACACATCACATCCGCTTCTTCTTCGTCATGACCGTTATCCGCAAGCGTTCGCTCGGGCCTGCTGATGATTATCCACGCAGTCCGGCTACTCTCTCTCGCCTGCCCGCCGTTACGATCAATGATCTCGACCTCGCACTTTGCCACGCTTCGATCATCGCGTCCGGTATGAACCACGACTGACGATCTTCCCGCCTGATCGTTGATCCGAATCGAAGCCACTCCCGTCCGATCCAGCAACTTGACCACAGCGGTCCTGCCGGTAGGAATCCGCACCTCCGACGGCTCGCGCGTTCTTACGGCGACGACAGCAAAGACAGCCCCGGCGGCAACGGCCACTCCAGCGGCTATCTTGAAGAATGCGGGATACTTGCTTGGAGGGGCCTCGATCCGCCGGGCTTGGTCGAGTCTGGTCGAGATTGCATCTGTCAATCGGTCCCAGTCCACCCTCGCCAATTGCTCGGCGACATTCTTGTCGAGAAGCCGGTCTATTCTGTCCTTTTCACCCTTCATGGTTCAACTCTCCCGAATCACTGCAACTACAGATAGTCCTTCAACAGTACACTCAACTTCTTCCTGGCCCGAAAGACGTGCCACCGCGCCGTCCCGACCGAGCAACCCATGATTTTGGCCACCTCCCGGCCGGATAAATTCTCAAGTCCAAAGAGCGAGATAGCCTGGGCCTCTTTGCCGGATAGTTTCGACATCGCCCGCTGTATCGCTTCCGCCAGTTCGGCTCCGATCTCGTTCTCGATAGGCGAGGCGGGCCTCTTTGCCTCACAATCGACAGCCCCTATTGGACCTGACCGATGTCGCTTGGCGTGGCGACGGTCGATGGCTGAGTTCGTGACCATCCTCAACAGCCAGGATTCAAATCGCTTCGGGTCTCTTAATTTGTCAATCTTCAGGTACGCCGTGACGAACGCCTGCTGGACGATTTCCATTGCATCGTCCGCATTGCCGAGCAAGCGGATAGCCAGGTGCGTCGCCCGCCGCTGATATAATCGCACAAGGCTGTCAAATGCGCTCCGGTCCCCGGCCCGGCTTGCACCGACCAGTCGCTCAACGTCGTCTGTTCCATTCTTGTGATGGCCATTCACAAACGTGTCCTCATCTTTATAGACACGTAGGCCGAGCAAACGTTGGTTGATTTATCTGAAAAAATGTCTACTAAGGAAACCTGACAGCGGAGCCGTAAACCCGAGACAGACGCAAATGTTCCGCGTTCAAATACCCAAACCAAGCGTCCCAGCACGGAGGCCGATTTTGAATTTGGGTCATTAGGATTTCTTGATTTGTTTAGGATTTAGAGCTTCGTGCTTAGAATTTGGAGGCGTCTAACGGCCTTTTCAGCCATAAATCGATAGGCCGCTGGACATCATTGGGCCGGAACGGCAGTTGGACCTTGCCGCCCGTGGCCGCCGATCGGTAGCCGGCGTAGAGCACCTCCTGGACGACGCGTCCGTCCTCGCCGGTGGCTTTGGGTTCCTCCTTGCCGCGAACGCAACGGGCGAAATGACGCATTTCCTGAGGAAAGCCATAGTTCCACAGCTCTTCAAAGACGGGATAGGTCCATCCTTTTGTCGTCGGGGCCTTCTCGACGGCGTAGCCGTAGCCGTATTCACTGTAGGTAGGCAGAGCGTTGCCCATGTGCAGATTGGCGTAGGTGACTCCTCCTTCACCGTAGACTTCAATCCGGTCGTCCATGCCGCCCCGTCGTGCCCAGCTATTCTCGATAAGCCCGACGGCGCCGTTGTCGAATTCGAGGATACAGACCGAATCGTCCTCGCCCTTGGTTCTGTCACCGTGAACGTGCGTGG
>JARRQQ010000629.1:0-5762 GCA_037381725.1 Sedimentisphaerales bacterium | reverse complement strand
GATTCTTCACAACAGGTACAAGTCTTGTCCAAGCTGCAACAACGTTGTACAGGCTTTCGAATGATGAACGTCCACTGGTGTGGAGTAAACGACTTATTGAGCGTTTTGTTGCCACTCGGCATACTAATACTGGAATAGCAACTGCGATTTATAACAATCCCCGTAGTAGCCCGCTGGCAAAAGATCTGAAGGAGCATTTCGAAGATCCTCACACAAGGTTCTTTCCCTATGTCCCTTTCGAAGAGGCACGAGGCAAGTACTATCCTGATGACGTAGAGGCTCATGATTGGGTCAGCTTGTTCTTGGTCGGTGAAATGCTCGGTGAAAACGGTCAACAGTTCATACAATGGGCTCTTGAGGAACTAACCGCATGGGGTAAGGCTGGCTACAGGAAGAATGATAACTCGTTCATTCCTATGCTAACCGATGGCACAAAGCTTGAAGATTATGTATCCAAGTTCAATGAGGGGTTCGCCTCGAAAGGTGCCGTCGCTAAGCCTCTTTTCGCCAATTTGGGATTCTTTTGGGCCTATGCGGTTGCCTATCGCGTTACTGGTGACGAATTCATGTGGGACATGGCACGCAGCATTGGCTTGGGCAATTCTTTTGGTGATATCGGAGCACGTCCAACGGATACGCCACAGCTCCAAACACATACAGATTGTTCGGAAGTTCACGGTCTACTGGGTTTGCTCGATCTTTACAAGAGAACAAAAAAACCTGCATTCCTCGAAATGGCCCGGCGTATAGGTGACAACATAATAGAACAACGCTTTCACAAAGGATTCTTTGTCCCAAGTAAGAAACACATCTATACAAAATTCGATTATTATGAGCCGCTCGCTCTCTTGCACTTGGCTGTGACTGAAACCAAAACAAATTTTATACCGCGAGTCTGGCCAAGCTACCCACTTTTCGTTCCTGCTTATCGTTATCGGAATCAAGGCATTGACCGCCTCGTTATCTATGGTTTGACTGATACAACGGAATTGCCTATGTCGTTGAACGAGGCTGTCACCAGTGGCGACATCAAGCTGGTTCAGTCACTTCTTGATGATGGAGTCGAAGTGAATGAGGAGGGACCTGAGGGAACTGCTCTCTATCGTGCTGCTGAGAAGGGATACATAAAAATAGTTGAATTGCTTATCGCCAAAGGAGCAAACGTCAATGCGAAGAAGACTAAATCCCCTGTCGGCGATACACCTCTGCATTCTGCTGCAAGAGCTGGGCATAAAGAGACTATCCTACTACTCATCGCGAAAGGTGCTGATGTCAATGTCAAGAATGAGGCTGGGCAGACACCGCTTGACTTGGCTATATCTAATAACCGTTCTGAAATGGCAAGGCTACTGATTGAAAAAGGTTCCGCTGTCACCTCCATCAACATAGCTGTCCAGATTGGGAATTTGGAAAAAGTCAAAGCATTATTAGAAGAAGGTACGGATATCAATGCCAAAAATGACAATGGGCAGACACCTCTGATACTGGCCATATACAATAAACAGGCTGAAATGGGCAAGTTCCTCATTAAAAACGGTGCAGATGTCAATATAGCTGATAAACGGGGTTTTGTGCCTTTAGTCTATGCCTTGTGGAACACTGATCCGAATGTCGTGAAGATGCTTCTCGATAATGGGGCAGATGTCAATGCCAAGGACTCAGCGTTGAGCTTTTCTGTGCTGCACTGGGCCATTGCCATGGACAGTAAGGAAGCAACGGAACTGGTTCTTGCCGCTGGAGCGTCTGTGAATGCCAAGAGTAACTCCGAGGAAACGCCATTGGATGTTGCTGCTTATGGTGTTTCACCTGCTATAGGTCAACTGCTCATAGCAAATGGGGCTGAGATATCCTCCCTCCATGCAGCATCTTATATGGGAGACCTGGCCAAAGTGAAATCGTTCATTGATAAGGGAAGTGACGTTAATGAAAAGAAAGGCATGATACAGATCACCCCTCTGCACTCAGCGGCTGCTGGTGGCCGCACAGAGGTTGCTGAGTTTCTTATCAGCAAAGGGGCGGATGTCAACGCAAAGAATAGATCGGGTCAGACACCTCTACACATGGCTGCAAGCAATGGGCATCTGGATGTGGTTAAACAGCTTCTTGATAATAATGCTGATGTAACCATCAAGGATAACCGTGGCAGGACTGCCTACGATTGGGCAAAGCTGAGAGGCCACACTGAAATCGTTGAACTTCTGCAAACCGCTGCTGAGTTGGATGCAATACCTCCCAAAGAATCCAACGAATCCCGGGCAACAATTGATGCACATCAACCGACGTATCGTCTTTTTAATGCCGTTAAGGCCGGTGATATCGAGAAGGTAAGAGCTTCTATTGCAGACGGAGCGGACATTAACGCTAAGGACGCAACTGGCCGGATGCCTGTACACTATGCCATTCGCAACAAGAACAAGGACATCATTGAGTCTTTGTTGGGGTCGGCCGTACGGCCTGATAGCTACGAGGGCCGTGAACTTGCGAAGGTCAAGACACTGTTGTCTCAAGGGATGGAGGTGAATGCCCACCCAGAAGCTGGAAATACTCTGTTGCACTATGCGGCCCAGACAGGTTATGTTTACGTGGCGGCATATCTGATCGTGCATGGGGCAGATGTCGACGTGGAGAATGACGCCGGTGATACCCCTCTCGACATTGCGATGCAGTGGAAAGAAGCGTCGACGGCTCTTCTTCTCTTGGACGCTGGGGCAAAGGCCATGGAGAATGATAGAAGGGATGTTCTACTGCGGGCGGCGGCGGGGCAAACGGCCCGATACGGCGAGAACAGATTGCGATACGAGAATAATAGCAGGATGGCCAAGTCACCGGGGAGATCAGAATCACAGCATGATATCGCCGTTTCCGGGGTATCCGTGGCGAACACTTGTGTTCAGGGAGATATCGTCCCAATTGCGGTGACACTGGACAATCATGGCGATCAAGAAGAGGATATCGTCTTTGATCCTGAGAACATAGGCCGGAATATCTTCGGCCAACGAGTGTGTATTGGGGGTGACGTAAATGGAGATGGTTTTCCTGAAGTGCTGATTGGTGCTTGGGGCTGGCAGAATAGTCGCGGTCGTGCGTATCTACATTTTGGCGGTCCACAAATCAGCCCTGTAGCAGACGTTGTCTTTAGCGGCACGCGTGAAGGTGACGCGTTTGCTAATCAGTCGGGGGCTTTCGGAGATTTGAACAATGATGGTTACGATGACGTGATAATAGGAGCTATAGGGGACGCTCATACGGAGATTCGCGATGGCTATGTTCACGTGTATTGGGGCGGCCCCGACATGGACAATGTACCGGATATAGTCCTCAAACCAGCCGAAGCAGGCCGCAGGGGCGGGTTTGGCTTCGTCGCGTCGGGCGATGTCGATAATGACGGTTATTGTGATATTCTCGTGGGTGAACCTTGGCCATCTGGACGGGTGTCCCTCTTCTGGGGTGGCGATCCAATGAGCACAAGCACAAATGTTGTTTTTGAATGTGCTGAAAATATCTGGCCTTTCAGTCATAGGATGGCCATCGGTGGGGATGTCAACGGGGATGGATATAATGATATTCTCATTGGTGCGCGGTAGGGTGACGCAAACACACAAGGACGAGCGTGCTTGTATTTTGGAAACAGCAAGCAGAAAATGGACACTGACTGTGATTGGCTCTTCCGGGGTGAGAGCCCGGGGAGCAGTTTCGGTTCAGCTGTCGACATCTTTGATATTGACAACGATGGATATGATGATGTGATCGTTGCAGCCCGTTTTGGGGGTGGTGGACGTGGACGGGTATATGTCTACTGGGGAAGTGAGAACTTCGATGGAAGTAAACCTGGTGTGGTCTTTGAATGCAAAGACCTAAGTTGGATGGGAGAGTATTTGCAGGCCGGGTACATCAATGGCGACCTCTATGGTGATATCTTGGTGGGTGGCTGGCTATATCCTGGCGCTCAATACCGTCACGGTCGTGCCTATGTGTTTTATGGTAATTCGAAGGACAGCATTGATACAGACTGCGACTACATATTCGAAGGCGAAGGTCGTACGGAAGACTGGTTCGGTGCTCAACTCGGCATAGGTGATGTCAACAGCGATGGATACACTGACGCCATAATAGGAGCTTGGGGAGCGAATCACTGGGCTGGAAGGGCATATCTCTTCTATGGACCTTTCAGCGCCACGACCAACGTTACCTTCAACTGGGA
The DNA here is from genome assembly GCA_037381725.1 of Sedimentisphaerales bacterium. Taxonomy (GTDB): domain Bacteria; phylum Planctomycetota; class Phycisphaerae; order Sedimentisphaerales; family Anaerobacaceae; genus JAFGTG01. The sequence continues at coordinate 1,561 of JARRQQ010000629.1, read as the reverse complement.
CACGACCAACGCCTCGATTGGCAAGCACACGCTTAAGGTAGAGATTCCGCCGGTCCCAGGAGAGCAAAATACAGAGGACAACGTCAAGACCGTGACGATTGAGGTCAAAGAGAAATGATAATGAAATTAATGAGCCCGTTATTCGTCTTCCTATCTTTTCTCCTACCAGCGACTGTTTATGTACAGGCATCTGAGAACGAAGCTTCTGTCTTCCCTGATATAAGCGATCTTCCGGCACACAAAGGGCTTCCTAATCCTCTCATCAAACCGGATGGCTCGAAAGTAAGAACAGCCGCCGAATGGGAAGAGCAGAGGATGTATCTCAATGACGAGTTTCTAGTTAATGCTTCCGAAATACCAGAGGAGTTCGTCCGCAGGATATATGAGGGTCGCCGAGAGAGAATAGATGAGTTTGTGAGATTTGAAGCTATCAAACACCGCTACGTATACTGTAGGTTCATACGCACAGATTTGGCACTGGACGAACGAGAAAACAGACGTAGAGGAGTGTTCCCTCTATATCCCGAATATGACTGGGGAACCATTGCTGCATGGGCCTGGGGCTACCAAGTAGTAATTGATACTATTGGTCAGGAAGATTTCATCGACACAACAAAGATTTGTGCTACGGGCCACGCACGAGGGGGAAAAGCGGTTCTCTGTGCCGGGGTATTTGACGAACGCATCATGATCACAGCACCACATGTTTCAGGGCCAGGAGGCACAGGTAGTTGGAGATTCTTCGATCCTAATGAGTACCCTTGGGCGTTGGCCGCTGTCTGTGAAAGACTCCCACACTTCTGGGTACCCAGACTTTACTCTTTTGTAGGACGCGAGCAAAAAATGCCCTTCGATGCTCATTTCCTCAAAGCACTAATTGCTCCAAGGGTGTTATTGAACACCCACGCCCGCCATGACTACAGCACTAACCCGTTCGGAACCTATCTCACTCATACAGCCGCTCGGAATGTGTTTGAATTCCTTGGAGCCAAAGACAATTGTCTTATTCACTGGCGGGATGGAGCTGATCATTGCCAGAGCAAAGAAGACTGGATCGTACTCTTCGATGTATGCGATAGGGTCTTCTTTGGGAAGGACACCTCGCACAGATTCAATGATAATCCCTTTCCGGCTCGCTACACGTATGACAATCTGAAGGACCTGAATTCAGAAGGCATCACTGCTTTGCATCAAGCAGTAGAGAAGGGATATGGCGTTGTGAGGAAGCTTATTGATGCGGGTGTTCCGCTCAACCCCGTCGATTTGGAGGGCAACACTCCTTTACACTATGCGGCCAGATCCGAAGAAACAGGGCAAGACATCGTTGAGTTGCTATTATCCAAAGGGGCGGAGGTGAATGCTCGTAATGTTGAAGGGCATACTCCATTAGATTGGGCAAAGCAAGCCAAACGTAACAACATTGTAGATTTGCTCAAGAAACACGGAGCCAAGGAGTAAAAACTGATGGGAGACATGACATGAGAAAACAATTTGTACATTTGGCCGTCCTGATTACATTACTCCTCTGCCATTTCTCCATCTGCCCCGCCACCGAAAGCCC
>JARRQQ010000628.1:0-5999 GCA_037381725.1 Sedimentisphaerales bacterium | reverse complement strand
AATCAATCAGCTCGATCAGTTCACCGGAACACTCACGTCAGGCACCATCACGATCAGCGGCTACGGTAAGGACGGCACGGCATTTGGCAGCGGCTTGACCTTTGCCGTCGATGGAACCACCACACTCGGAAACCTCATCAATCACTTGAACACCAACGTCTTGAATGGGTCGACGGCTTCCCTGGTCAACGGACAAATCCGCATAACGGACGACACCGGCGGCTACAGCAAAAGCGACATGACTTTGTCATACTCTGGAGACGGCTCGCTCACGATGCCGGGCTACTTCGAAATATCCACCGTGGGCGGAGACGAATACAAAGACGTGAATATCACGGTCTACGACTCTCAGGGCGGAAAACACGTTCTTTCCGGGGCGTTTGTTCGAACGGACACACCCAACACCTGGGATGTGGTATTGACCTCCGTTACAGGTGACATTAGCCAAATCGCGATGGCGGACCGGCGCATCGAGGGGATCACTTTTAGCGCTGACAATGGTTCCTTCAACGGCATAACAGGCTTGGATTCGCCTGAATTTGTGATGTCGTTTGCGCATGACAGCTCCACGCCACAGACGATCCAGCTGAATTTGGGAACCGTGGGAAAGCTCGACGGCCTGACACAATTTGCCGGAGACTCCACCGCCGTCGCCAGAGACCAGGATGGCTACGGAGCGGGCAGCCTATCGGCCGTTTCGGTCAATGATGAGGGCCGCGTGATCGGTACCTTCACTAACGGCGTCCGAAGGAACGTCGCCACGGTCCAGTTGGCGCTGTTCCAGAACCCCGCGGCTCTCGAGGGTATTGGCAACGGATACTATATTCCTTCCGCCAACTCGGGGGAAGTGGCTGCCATACAGGCCATGAGCGGCGGCGCAGGCTCCATCCACGGCGGAGCGTTGGAGAAATCCAATGCAGATGTGGCGACCGAATTTGTCAATATGATTCAGGCCCAGAACGGCTATCAAGCCAACGCGAGGATGATTACCGTAGCCAACGACATCCTGCGCGAATTGGCCAACCTGATCAGATAAGACCGTACGATTGACTATGGATAAATGGCTATTGAAGAAACTGCACGTGAAAGACGGCTCCTGGCGTGCAAACAGTCAATAGTAAATGGGAAATTCCGATATGACTGCAACAATAAATATAATGCTTGCAATGTTGACGCCGCTTCAGAGATGGAACGCCGCCCGTCAATCGGATGGTAGCATTATGACTCAACGCTGGTTCATCGCGGCCGGCGTGGTCGCCATCGTCATCTTGACCGTCCTGCTCGTCGTCGTCAACTACTATCGACGAACGCAAAAGCAAAGGATAAGTGCCGGACGATTCATCGAGTACGCGGACAGAATAGGTTTGACCGGGCGCGAATGTCAGATTCTGCGGGATATAGCGGCCAGAGCAGGGCTTAGGCACAACGAATCGGTCTTTTCAATGGTCGAGGCGTTTGACAGCGGCGCGTCTGCAATCGTCGAGGATGCCCTGGCTCTCCGGGGTGTCGAGGCAAGCAAGCGCGTGAGCGTCGTTGTATCGACTCTGCGTGAAAAACTTGGCTTCGAAAGCCAAGCAGCAGACAGATTCCAGTGGGCAGGCAACTCCGTCTGACGTGCTCCGGATCTGACGGTCCGGCCGATGACGCCAGCAATCCCCGGCGGGACATGAAAGCGATGGTCGTCACCAATGATGATGTGCAGCTTACTGTCAAATTGGCGAGCTCCTTGGCGAGCATTTCCCGCGGTCCTTGCTGTGTGCGCTACTGCTTTGGTGGATCAGTTTGGGAGTTCGATAGCGCCGTGGTGAACCAGCAAGGTCATCTTCTTAGCCTGCACCATAGTGACAACGTGCGGTTCATCAACCGCCGACGCTTCTTGCGTGTTCCGGTCCACAAGCCAGCCCTGATTGCGCACTTTCCATTCGCACGCACGTTGCAGCTCGATACGGGGACCGACGAGGACGGCCGGCCGTTACCGGCAGATGCAAACTCCTGGGGCACACTGAATTTTGTGCGCGCCGTGGTGACGGAGCTGGCCGGGCCCGGCTTGCGTGTCCGCGCTCCGCTTGAAGTGAAAAGGGGCGAGAGAGTGCTGGTTGTTGTCAGGCTTGACACCCAGGACTCCGTTCGGCAATCCGCATCTGAGGAAGCAAGGCTTAACGGATCGGAACCCGGAACTCAGGCTATGAATCACGAGGGACGAGTCACGATTAAGATTGTGGAGGATATTGGCGAAATCAGGCATACCAGCGCCGTGCAGGGTGGCTTTTCGTTTGGTCTTGAATTAACGGGACTCAGTGACTCAAACGTCAACGAGCTGATCCAGGCCACGAATGCAGCCGCGGTTAAAGCCGGTGGCAACACTGCGGGGACGACGGCTTTCAGCGACGAGGTCTACGAACACATGGATTCGGAACCGGTGCTTGCAGGATGGAGCAAGCCATCCTCGGGGGGAGAAATCTGACATGCCCGAAATCACAGACCAGATCGGCGCCAGCATTGATACGCTAACGCGGGAATTTGAGCTGATCGCCCACAACCTGGCCAATGTCAGCACGGTGGGATACAAGCGCCGGTGTAACGCATTCTCGGAGGCCCTCGACATGCAACAAGACTACTCGCCAGACGCCGACGAAGCCACGAGCGGGCTTGATTTCTCCCAAGGGAACGTCGTTGAAACGGGCCGACCGCTAGATCTTGCCCTATATGGCAAAGGGTTCTTCGTGGTGGAAACTCCTGATGGACCGCTTTATACCCGAAGTGGCCTCTTGCACATTAACCAGAACGGTCAAATCGTGGATTCCATGGGAAGGATTGGGGCGGGCCAATCAGGCCCGATCGCGATACCGGGCAATGTCGGCATCTCACAACTCAGTGTTTCGAGCGACGGCGAAAACTGCTACCGAATGCCCGACCAGGACGTGACGCCGGATGCCGCCGAAAACGTCGCGGTCAAACAGGGCTACCAGGAAACGTCCAACGTCAAAATCATCGATGAATTGGTCGGTATGATACTTGTATCCCGACTCTACGAAGCGAATATGAAGACTATTTCAGCCCTCAAAGACACGTCCAATAGTCTAACAAGTGCGGCGATGGGCTAAGTGAGAAGATTCTCGATTCTCGTCGAGTATCGAGCATCGAAACAAGGAGCACGACAGCATGTTAAGAGCATTTTCCACCGCGGCCACGGGCATGACGGGGCAACAGATGATGGTCGACGTCATTGCCAATAATCTCGCCAACGTGAACACTACCGGATTCAAACGAAGCCAGATCAATTTCCAGGATTTGCTCTACGTCACCATGAGAGAGCCAGGCACGGAAGTCTCATCCGGGCTTAACTCGCCGAGTGGGGTCGAAACGGGCAGCGGTGTTCGCGTTGTGTCTACTACGAAAGTCTTTACGATGGGTGAGCTTCAGAATACCGGGCGCACTCTCGACATCGCCATTTCAGGCGACGGATTTCTTCAAGTTGTGATGCCGAACGGCGATTCACGATACACTCGCGACGGTTCCCTGCAAATCAACGCCACTGGTCAACTGGTAACCACGAACGGATACACGATAGAACCGGCTATCAGCGTTCCGACGGACGCGCTCGCCGTGAGCATCGAAAAGGATGGAGGGGTCAACGTGGTGGATTCTTCAGGAACTCAATCGGTTGTCGGGACGATCCAACTGGTTCGCTTTCCAAATCCGTCCGGCCTTTCAAGCGAGGGCGACAACCTCCTGTCAGAAACCGAAGCAAGCGGCACGCCCACAACCGGCATACCGGGCGAAAATGGCTTCGGGACGATCCAGTCGGGGTTCCTCGAAAAGTCCAACGTCCAGATGGTTACCGAGTTGGTCAATCTCATCACGGCCCAGAGAGCCTACGAGATTAACTCGCGTGCCATTCGAGCGGGCGACGACATGCTCCAAACGGCAAATAGCATCGTCAGGTAAGGAAACATAATGAGCACAGAAGATAACGCGAGGGCTAAGGGACATACCAACGCAAAGATGCTGATTTCTTGCATGGTCGTGGCTTGTGCGATCCTTTGCCAAGGATGGGCCAAAAACACAGCGAGTGACGCAGCGAAAGACTCCAACCTGAGAATCTACCTGCCAAGAAAAGTAGCGGTCAAGGACGCGGACCTGCTCCTGGGCAAGGTCAGCGTGATTCGTGGCAGAGAGTCACTCGTCATCAAGGCCAACAACATTGCGATAGGGCGCGTTTCGACGACGAGCCAGACGGTGATTATCGACAGGCCGACCGTTTTGAGCAGGCTGGCCTCCAGTGGAATCCCGTCCGCGAAGGTCGTGTTTACCGGGGCAGACCAGACGAAAGTCACGCGAAAGCAGCAAGTTGTCACTGGTCGCGAGTTTGTGGCCCAAGCAAATTCATTTCTAAAGAGTAATCCGCCTGACACTTCCGTCTGTCAATGGATCGTCATTCGCAGGCCGCAAGACCTGGTCATCCCTGAGACAGTCGAAGAGGTCCGATTCGCTCCACGGTTGATCCGAAGCAACATGATAAACCATATGAAAGTTGAGATGACGGTCCTGTCCGGCGACAAGAAGATCGGTGCTCGTGACGTCGTATTTACCGTAAAATACAATTGTAGGCAAGCCGTCACAACAAAGGATGTCGCCAAAGGTGCCGTCCTCAATCGCGAAAACGTCAAGATAGAGACGAAACCTTCAAATTATCCAGAGCCTGCGAACTGGAAATTACCCTACGGCCTTCTCGCCAAGCGTCCTTTGCCCGCAAATACCGTTCTCCAACCCTACATGACCGGGTCCAGCGAATCTCCACTGGTCGTCAAGCGCAATCAGCGCGTGGTCATTCGCATCGAGCAACCGGGATTCATGATAACAGCGGTCGGAATAGTCCTGCAGGACGGAAAAGCCGGCGACCACGTGCGCGTCCGAAACGTGGATTCACAACGGATCATTCTGGCAAGGGTTAACGATGACGCGAGCGTAGAACCCGTCTTGTGAAGGAACACGCTCTACGAGGGACTCTGATAAGGCGTCCCGGAAAGGAAGAATGATGAATCAAAGGATAGCTTCAGCCATTACCTTGATGGTCTTTGTGTTTTCTTTGGTCTCCTCCGCGCAAGCCGGTTCGATCTGGGCCAAGAGGGGCAAGAACATGAGAGCGGTGTACGCCGACGACGTAGCGCGCCAGATAGGCGACATCCTGACGGTTAAAATCAGCGAGAACAGCAAAGTAGACAACAAGGCCAAAAGGGACTTGAACAAGAAAATGGATCGATCAACGGCTTTCAACGGAGAGCTGGGCAAATTCGCCGACATCGGGGAATTTGGAATGGCAGCCGCGTCCGACAACACCTTGAACAGTAAAGCCGATTACAAGGATGAACGCAAGTTTGTCGACAGCATCACCGTTGTCGTCATGGACGTTCTACCAAACCGGAATCTGCTCGTGATGGGAACGCGGAAGCGCGACATCGGAGGCGACGTGCAAACCATTGAAGTTAGCGGCATCGTCAGACCGAGCGACATTGCCTTTGACAATACGATCAAGAGCGAGCAGGTAGCCAATTTCCACATCGTCTCCAGGAACAGCGGAGTCTCAGCCCCATACACCAGACCAGGCTGGCTCGCCAGCTTGTTGGACTTGATTTGGCCGTTCTGATCCTTTTGTTCAGGTACGTTCGTTCTTATGAAGGCAAAGCAAATGAGATTCACGACAAGCCAAACCATCAGACGCAAGAACCTCGGAGCGTTCGCAATTTGCTTGGCAGCATGCTGGACGCTGACGCCCAGCATAGGACACGGTGAACGAATCAAAGACATCGTCAATATTCAGGGACTTCGGGGCAATCCCCTTACAGGGGTCGGTATCGTCATCGGTCTGGCCGGCACGGGTGACACAACGCTGCTCTCCCGCCAAATGCTGACGAACTTATTGAGGGATTCCGGCCTGGTTCTTCAGCCTTCCGACCTGACCGGCGGCAATGTCTCGGTGGTCTACGTGACGGCACAAT
>JARRQQ010000627.1:0-3115 GCA_037381725.1 Sedimentisphaerales bacterium | reverse complement strand
CCGCCCGGATTGGGGCCGCTCGGGTTGGGGAATCCCATATCGAAACTCGCCGCACCAAAGCCATAGAAATGGCCTTCACCGCCTCGCATTATCAATCTCGCAGACGTGGCGTTCTCCGTAATTTTGAACTTCCATCGATAGAGACCATTCGAATACAAAGGATCGGTGCTTTCCTCCCACGGCGCAGTCACGTACGTGTCGTCGACTGGATCGAAGAGGTCTCCTCTGGTAATAAGCCCGGTCGAACCAAGCCGATATTCACCAGAGCTGGCATCGAAAATGCCGGGGCTCCAATTTTTGCCAGCGGTGCCGTCGATATGCTCCCAACCATCGTCATTGCCGTCGTTGAAGTTGTCGATCAGAATGCGGTTGGCCATCTCCGGCGACTGGAAAACTTCAGGCATCACGATGTCGAGCGTCGCGTCGAAATACCCATCGACAGCCAGGTCGTTGTTCACCGTCAGAATATTGCCGACCAGGTCGGAGAATTCAGCACCTACCGCCTCCAGGTCCGACATGGTGATAAAGTCATCTTCGAGTGTGATGGCGTCGAAGTCCGTCTCCACGCCGCCTTGAACCACTTTGTCGGGCGTACCGTCGGCATCGATATCATTGTCATACGGAGCCGGGAAATAGAGTTGGGTCGTAAAGACGGGTGACTCGAAGCCCAGGTTCACCCCGCCAATCTTAAGGTGCAGGTGGCGCGTGCGTACCGTCTCGTAGGCGGCCGGAACAACCGTCCACAGTTCGTAGTTGCCTTCGGCGTCGGTAAAGACGTGACCGCGTAAAGCGTATCCGCCCGAATTGTCATAGTTTCCCTGATCGTCCGTCTGCCAGAAGTCCAATCTTAGCCCGGGGATGGGTCGTTCGTCAAAATCTGAGACGTGGCCCGTCAGGTGAAGCTCTGGCCAACTTTCTGCGGGTGTAACGTCCCCGCGCATGTCCGGTTTCTCCGGTGATCTGCCTACGAAGTAAGGTCCCTCTTGCTGCGGGACTGGCATCGGAGACTCCCACAGGTAGATATTGTAGGGTGATACGGCGAAAACGTCCTCGTGCTCGGGAAATCTGAAGTAGATATCGTCGAAGGTGGCGCTGATGCGCGCGGGCTGAGCTAATATGCCATGTTTCCACGCTCCGACGCCGAAATTTCCTGCGCTAAAGGTCCCGTCCCGCCAAGTCAGTTGGGAAGACTCCGGCTCGGGATCGCCCACACGCCAGACCTTCATCGAAAGCTGATCGCCCACGGCGCCGGCCTCGATATACCAGTCCTCATTTACATCGAATGGGAAATTGCCGGGAACATCCCGGGATTGTGAATCCCTTCCATTCACAATCTTGTTGACCAGAAATCCACCATTGCCCAGTATGCCGTGGTTTGCCGTGGTCCCCCAGAACACATACACGTTCTCACACCCCACGTCATGACAACCACTTGCGCGTAGAAGGATACCTGCACCGCTTCCTAACTCGTGTACCCTCACCTTCGCCCGAACAAAGCCATCTGTGAAGACTGGGTCTGACGACTGATCCCAAGAGGCGCTGAGAGGGCTGGCCAGCCCCCCCGGAACTAGTGCGGCGCTTTCGAGATGAAAGGCCCCGGAGGGGCTCACTTCGATCGTTCCCGGACCCCAGGACTGTCCAACGCTGGCGTCACGCGTGGTCCAACCGTCGGCGTCGCCGTCATTAAAGTCGTCGATTAGAATGGTCTGCGAAAACGCTTGTGTAGCCAAAGCTACCACAAGAAGCAAACCAAGACTTATTAAGCCAGCAACTCTGCCTTTTGTAATATTGATTATTGTAATTTCACGGTTCATGATACTACTCCTTTCATGCGGTCTGCGTTACAATGTACAACAGTGCTCGCGGGTGCGCAGACCAGGCGCTCGGAGCCCATGGCGGTCGGTGAGTATTGGGTTTGGCGACTCGTGCTCACCGACTGGTTTTTTTACGAGATGTGTCGAATTTTTTACTGATTGACACGCCTACAACATTTGATTACTCCTTTACGTTATTCAATTATTGTATATTGGAGTTATTGCGTACCTCCTGCCTGGAAATCATCCGGGTACTTTTCTCGAAGTCTTAGCCAAGTGTCGCGTAAAATATCGGGCTCAACAGGTTCCAGATTCCCCCCGGTGGCATCGATGCGGTGTCCACAGAGCACCTGGGCCAGCAGCACCAAGTCTTCGACAGGTCGGTCGTCTGGTGACAAGTCCCACATCCGAACCGTACCGTCCCGGCATGCAGTGAGTAAGTGCTTACCATCGGGACTGAATTCGGCTTGTGCGACGTGTGTGTAGCCGTGTCGTAGCGCACTGGTCAACGGATCACCTGTGGCTGCGTCCCATACGCGGGCCGTCCCGTCAAGGCATGCCGTCGCAATGAGCCGGCCATCGGGGCTGAACGACACATATTGCGAATTATCGGGTTGCCAGCTAAAAGGCGCTGTAAGCGGCCTTCCGGTTTCAGCGTCCCACACTCGCGCCGTATTGTCATCACTCGTTGTAACGACTCTCCGACCATCCGGACTGAATGCACCATGATAGACCGCTTGACCGTGCCACAGAGGCTCACCTTTCGGTTTGCCGGTAGCTGCGTCCCAAACCTGCGCGGTGCCATCGTCGCTGGCGGTGAGAACGAGTCGGCCGTCCGGGCTGAACACCGCATAACGAACGCGGCCCTGGTGTTTCAGAGGTGAGGTGATGGGTTTGGCGGTAACCGCATCCCATATTTGTGCCGTGGCATCATCGCTGCAGGTCAGGACTCGGTCACCGTCAGGACTGAACCACGCAACACGCACACGTCCATTGTGTTTAAACATCGCGATAATGTCACCGCTTTGTACGTCCCAGACCTTCGCCGTCCCATCGGCACCGGCGGTAACGACACGATTACCATCGGGGCTGAATGAGCCATGAAACACAATGCCATTGTCATGTTTCAGGACTGGACTAATCGGCTCACCGTTGGCCGCGTTCCAAACCCGGGCGGTACCGTCAGCGCTTGTGGTCAAGACTCGCAGGCCGCCACGGCTAAAGACTGCGTGATGAATAGCTCCTTTATGTTTCAGTGGCGGAGTAACCGGTTCAAATGTGGCGGCATTCCATACTCGGGC
>JARRQQ010000626.1:0-6265 GCA_037381725.1 Sedimentisphaerales bacterium | reverse complement strand
CGGGCCTGCCGATAATGAACTTCGCCCGATTCATCATGACCTCTTGCTGTTCTCTGTTCAGGAAGCTGTAGAACTCGTGGCTCGCGCACGCACGGGTTGTCTTGCTTTCGGGAATGCCGGCGGCGATGACGACCTTCCCTTCCAACTGACCCGACAGCTCGACCATCTTCTCCTGGAGAATTGTCCTTTGAGGCTCCGGGCCTGAAACAGAAATGAAATAGTCGATGTCCTCCGCCACGTCTAATTTCTTGAGATGGGACAGTATGCCAATGTATCTTATCTTGTCCCTGCCTACGTATCTCAAATCATGCGAGAGCCTACCGCTGAGGCTATGTTGCTCGAAATCGGGCACAAGGACGTATTTGTACTTTTGCATCCTCGAGGCAAGAGCCTTCTCCAATATCTTTTCAACTCCGAACGGCGTTTTGAACCTCACCTGGTGATTGATCAGGTACGAATTATCGGGAGTATCGTAGACGTCATATCTGCAATCGGAGATGACCTTGTCGAAGCTAGTGGCGATGATTTCCCGTGATCTTTTTCTGGCATGGCGCAGATTATTGATCATTTTGGGCAGGAAAAGCGCGAACATTAACTGAAAAAAACGAGTTTTTGTATAGGGTGGATAGACACTGGGAACGTCATAGTAGGTGCATTTGGATCCGAAATAACTTTTCAGAAGCTTCAAGGCCCGGCCGGTTGAGAGGACGTGCACCTCATTGCTTTTCAAGAGTTCCGCGATCAATGGTATGTCCCGTGTGGCGTGTCCGATCCCCCAATCGAAGACTCCGAAGAGAATTTTCATAGCGGGATCCCCGGTAGAGAAAGCTGCAAAGGCATGATTCGAGCGCTCAGAACAATTCCGGCTCCTCGTCGGAGCCTTTCTTTCCGTGGATTCTCAACCCCAGGTGTTCGCAGGCCCGGGGGGTGATTTCGCGTCCCCGTTTGGTTCGACGCACAAAGCCGATCTGCAAGAATCGTAGATGTTCACCAAAGCCTTCAAGAACGCCCGATCGAGCGCGTCCAGACCCAGCGGGTCGATCTGCTCCATCTTCAGAGCGTTCTCGACGATGTCGCAGGTGAGGATGCCCGAGCCCTTGACCTGGGCGTAATCGCGGACGCGTTTGAGCAGGCGGTTGGCAATACGCGGTGTCCCGCGCGACCGGCTGGCGATCAGCTCCAGCGTGGCTTCCTCGCATTCGAGCTTCAGCAGGTCCGCCGAGCGGGCCAGTATCTCCGCCAGTTCGTCCGTGCTGTAGAAATCGAGGTGATACAACATCCCGAAGCGGCTCCGCAGCGGAGCGCTGAGCAGCCCGGCCCGGGTCGTGGCGCCGATGAGCGTGAAGCGTTTCAGCGGGAAGTTGATCGTCTTGGCGTGCAGGCCGCTGTCCACGGTGTAATCGACCTTGAAATCCTCCATCGCCGGGTAGATGAACTCCTCAACCGGCGTGCTGAGCCGGTGAATCTCGTCAATGAAAAGCACGTCGCCCGTGTTGATGTTGCTCAAAAGGCCCATGACGTCGCCGGCCTTCGCCAGGGCGGGACCCGACGAGCATCGTATCTTCGCCCCCATCTCATTGGCTACAACGTGGGCCAGCGTCGTCTTGCCAAGGCCGGGCGGGCCGTAAAATAGCACGTGTTCAAGCGGCTCAGACCTTTGCTTGGCCGCTTCGATCGCTATCGAGAGTTTCTCGCGAACGTTTCGCTGGCCGACACATTCACCCAGAAGCTTCGGCCGCAGCGAAACGTTGAAACTCTCTTCCTGCTCACTTAGAGACTGCCCGTTGATGACTCGACCAATAACCATGCTGCTCTATGATTTTCGATTGCCGATTGCTGATTTCAAATCGCAAATCGTAAATTGGCAATCTATACTTCTACTCCTTGTTTCAATCTATAGATTAAAGGCACAAGGGCCTCAGCCGTTCTTATATCCGGATGCCTCCGACAGGCCATTTCAATGAGCCCCATCGCTTCGGCCCGTTTCTCGCCCCAGGCGATGAGAATCTCAAGAGCCTCGATCTGGAACGGTCTGAATTCCGTTTGGGCCGGTCCGGCCGGCTCAGCGCCGACGGCGAAAGACTGCACCTTGCCCTTTAGCTCGGCGATAATCTGCTGTGCCATTCTCCCGCCCACCGACGGCAATGACATCAAAGTCTTATCGTCACCGCTCTCGATGGCCGCAGCGATGGTCCCGATGGGGATGCTCAGCGACCGCAAACCCTTCTTGATACCCATACCTTTAACGCTGATGTACGTGGTGAAAAAGTCCCGCTCGCCCGCGTTCAGGAAGCCCACCATTCTCGGGATCAGGTTGCCGCCGCCTAACGTGCCCTCATAGTACTCCATCGTGCACAGCGTAATCTCCGAGCCGATCTGTCCCGACAGCGCACTGACGCAGTAGCTCGGCAACATAACTTCATAGCCTACGGGCCCGACCTGAACCAGGCATCCTTCAATCTTCGCAATCATAAATCGATTGACTATTGACTAATGACAATTGACTATTTCGAGCGTCTCCCGGCACAGCAGCCCGTCAAACAACGACACCCCTCGTCGAATTCGCGCAGCACAAGGCGGCGGCGATGGCGTCGGCGACGTCGTTCGGCTCGGGCAGCCGGGGCAGTGACAGGATGCTCTGAATGGTTCTTTGCACCTGTTCCTTGGACGCCCTGCCGTTGCCGGTAATCGACTTTTTTATGCGCGTCGCGCTAAAACTTCTGACCTCGACGGCCGCCTCGGCACACTTCTGCAGTATAACACCGCGTGCGTGCCCCATCAAGATCGCTGTTCGCGGGTGGGCGTAGTGCGAGTAAAGCTGCTCGACCGCCACGATGTCGGGCTTGAAGTTCTTCAGCAACAAGTCGATATCCTCGGCAATACGCTCCAGCCTCTGTTCGATGGGCGCGCCCCGGTCCGTGCGAATCACGCCCGCCTCAACCAGACGACCCCCGTCGAGTCCGGCGTCGAAACAAGCATACCCACATACCTGCAAACCCGGATCAATCCCGAGTATCCTCATTTCATTCTCCAGGTCGTCCCCTCGGGCGTGTCCTCCAACGCGATCCCGATTTCATCCAGTCTGTTGCGAAGACCATCGGCGGCGGCAAAATCCTTGTTCTTGCGGGCCTGCGCTCTTTGTTCTATCAAGATATTCACCAGCTTGTCGGTCATCTCGTCGTCGGCCGTACCGGCTTGCGGATATTCGTCTCTTACAATACCGAGCACGTCGCCGCCCAACTTGCCGAACAGCTCATTTACCGCGCCGAGCGTGCCCGCTGTGGCCTTGCCATTTTGGAGCACGGTGTTGGCCAGGCGCACCAGATCGAAAACAACCGACAGGCCGACAGAGGTATTCAAATCGTCATTCATCGCGGTTTCAAATTTTTCCGTCAGTTGCTTTAGCTGGTCCGCCGTTTCGTTGTCAACTTGCCCTTCCGGGGCATTCGCCAGCCTTTTTCGCACGGCTTTGACAGCCTCGGTGATCCTGTTGTAGCCGCTCTGTGCAGCGAACAACGCGGCGTCCGAAAAGTCCAGCGGGCTTCGGTAATGGCTGTTCAAAATCAACTGCCTGACGGCCAGAGGATCGTAGCTCCGGGTCAATCGCTCGTGCGAACCCGCAAACGCCTGCTTGAGCGTGATGAAATTGTTCAGGCTCTTGCCCATTTTCTGGCCGTCGACGGTCACCATGTTGTTGTGCAGCCAATAGCGCACGAATGGCGCATCGTTGGCGGCTTCGGACTGAGCGATTTCGCACTCGTGATGCGGGAACTGGTTTTCCAACCCCCCGCCGTGAATGTCGATGGTCTTACCCAGGTATTTCATGCTCATCACCGAGCATTCGAGGTGCCAGCCGGGATAGCCCATGCCCCACGGACTCGGCCACTGCATGATATGGTTCGGCTCGGCTTTCTTCCAGAGCGCAAAATCGACCGGATTCTTCTTGTCCGGCGACACTTCCACACGCGCCCCCGCCACCATTTCCTCGACGTTCCGGCCGGAGAGCTTGCCATAGTCCTTGAACTTGGACACGTCGAAATACACCGAGCCGTTGACCTCGTAAGCGTAGCCCTTCTCCAGAAGCGTCTTGACCAGCTCGATCTGTTCGGTGATATGGCCGCTGGCTCGCGGGCTGATGTCCGGCCGAGCGCAGTTCAGCCGGTCCATATCCTCGAAGTAGCTTCGGGCGTAAAATTCGGCGATGGCCATCGGATGCCTCTTCTCCCGCTTGGCCTGTTCGCCGATCTTGTCCTCACCTTCGTCCGCGTCGTCGGTCAGATGCCCCACGTCGGTAATGTTCTGAACGTAGGTGACGTTGTATCCAAGATAGCGAAGATACCTCACCAGCACATCGAAGCTCACGTAACTCTTCGCATGGCCAAGATGCGCGTGCCCATAGACCGTCGGCCCGCAGACATAAATCCCAACCCGCCCTTCTTCCAGGGGTGCGAATTCCTCTTTCCGCTTCGTCAAACTGTTATGAAGCTGCAATGACATTTTCAGATACCCCTCGATCGAATATTGACTATTGAAAAAGTGAGCATCCTGCAGATGGATTGCTTACCCAAGACAATGGTCCACAGAAGATAGTCAATAGTCAATTACAAAGTCCTTCTGTACTTCACTTTCAGTAGCGCGATGGCCGTCGCAGCCATGGCCTGACCGGCTCCGATCTCGCCGAGACGCTCGTTCGTCTTGGCCTTGACGTTCACGGCTGTAAAATCAATACCTAAGAGCCCGGCGACGGCCCTTTTCATTTGCCCTTTGAAAGGCTCCAACCGTGGCTCTTCGGCGTGAATAATCACGTCGACGTTGACGACGTCCCAGCGTTTCCCCTCAAGCCCCTCCTTGACGATCAACAAAAGCTCTTTGCTGTCCGCGTTTTTCCAGCGCAGGTCCGTGTCGGGAAACAGCGTCCCGATGTCGCCCATCCCCGCGGCTCCGAGCAGCGCATCGATGACGGCGTGCAAACCGACGTCGCCGTCGCTATGGCCGAGCAGCCCGGCCGGGTACGGCACGTGTACTCCGCAGAGCATCAACTTCCTGCCTTCGACGATCCTGTGGATATCCGTACCGATGCCGCTTCGATATTCAGGTTTGGGCAACTCAATCACAACGTCCCTTTCGTGCTGGGTACCTCCGTGCCGCGAACGCGGACCGCCGCGCCGAGCGCTTTGCCAAGCCCTTTGAAAATGGCTTCGGCAATGTGATGGCTGTTCGTGCCGTACGGAACATTGATATGAAGATTGAACTTGCCGTTATTCGCGAAGCTCCTCAGCATTTCTTCCAGGCACTCCACATCGAAATCGCCGATCTTGTCCGTTCGGTATTCCACGTTGTACACGCAACTCGCCCGGCCGGACAGATCGACGGACACGTTCGCCAGGGCGTCCTCCATCGGCAAAGAGCTGTGGCCATACCGGGTGATGCCTCTTTTGTCGCCGAGCGCCTTGAGCAGACATTCGCCCAGGCATATCGCAACGTCTTCGACCGTGTGGTGGGCGTCGACGTTCAGATCACCTTTGGCCTTGACGACATGTGGTCCAGAAAGCCAAGGCCGCTGTCAATCTCGTACTGGCCAACGCCGTCCAGGTTTAGCTTCGCGGTGACGTCGGTCTCTTTTGTTTGCCTATGAATCTGAGCCGTTCGCGGTTCCATAAGAAATTCCTCTTCGCCTTGTAGGGGCAGGCCCGTGTGCCTGCCCTGGAGCAACCACGTGGGGTTGCCCCTACAATACGATATCTTTCAATGCTGAAATCAGTTTCTCATTCTGCTCGTTCGTGCCGACCGTTATCCTCAGCTTGTTTTCCAGGCCGGGAAGTTGAAAATAGCGCACGTAAATATTTCGCTGGACGAGTTTTTCGTAGATTTCGCTCCCCGGGCGGTCTTTGCTTTCGGCAAGGACAAAATTGCTATGGCTCACGGGCACATCGAATTTCAAATCGCGCAGCCGGGCCGTCAGCCAATCACGGGCCTTCTTCACTCCTTCCGTCGTCTGCTTGAAGAATTCCTGGTCTTTAATCGCCGCCGCAGCCAGAGCGATGGCGACGGCGTCCACATTGTAGGAATCCTTGATCTTCATCAGGCCCGCGATGAGCTCCGGCTGAGCAATCGCGTAGCCAAATCGCAGACCCGCAAGGCCGTAGCCCTTGCTCAACGACCGAAGGATGAGGACATTGGCGAAGTCTTTGACAAGGGCAAGGCAATTGTCCTCGGAGAAATCAACGTAAGCTTCGTCAATCAACAGTACGCCGGAAAGCTCATC
>JARRQQ010000625.1:0-3123 GCA_037381725.1 Sedimentisphaerales bacterium | reverse complement strand
ATCAGCCAAATATTGGGGCTGGCGGCGGTTGCAAATGAAAAGGATAACAGCCGGACCTTGGTCAACCTGGATACGATGACCATAATGGCCGTCGTGGCAGTGGGCAGAGATCCGTGCGGTCGATCCGGGTAAGCCGGTCGTGTTCGAGCCGAGCCCGTGGGGAGGCCCGGACGGCTTCGACGTGCTGGAGCCGCTGGATTTGGACCGGGTGATCTACAGTTTTCACATGTACCGGCCGCACAGCTTTACGCATCAGGGCGTGAATGACAGCAGGACGGGGATCGCGTATCCGGGCGAGATTGGCGGCGAGTATTTGGAAAAGGAGCGGCTCCGTGAGGAGATGCTCCCGGCTATCGAGTTTCAGAAGGAATTCAACGTGCAGATTTACGTGGGCGAGTTCAGTGTGATTCGCTGGGCGCCGGGCGACAGCGGATACCGTTATTTGCGGGACGTGATTGATCTGTTCGAGGAGTATGAGTGGGACTGGTCGTACCATGCGTTTCGGGAATGGGACGGCTGGAGCGTCGAGCACGGCCCGGACCGGAATGACCATAGTCCGGCGAAGACGCCGGGCAAGCGGATGGAGCTATTGTTGGGCTGGTTTGCGAAGAATCAACGTTAGGAAGCATGAAGGGATCAGGCTCTGGAATTTGGTGTTCCGTGTTTTTGTTGCTGCGCTCCGCGCGACAGCAGCTTAGTTAGTTAAACAAGCCTTGCCACTCTCCCCTCTCGATCATCCTGTCCAGCTCGCGACGCTCTGCTTCCATATCCGCAGCCTGAGCCGGCGGAAGTGAGGCCGGACGTAATGCTGAAGCATTCCTGGAGCGCTGAAGCTCTTGCTCGATGGTAAAATTGAATTCCTGGTGTCGTGTTTCCATCTCCGAAATCATTGGATCATTGCAGCCCAGGACCGTGACAACTGCCAGCGCGGTTGTTACGAGTGTAAAGAACCACCGCCTTATCGATTTGCGGTACCTTTTCATCATTGCCCTCATCTTTTAGACAACTCAGTCCACCTTATTTGCCGCCTACCTGCTTTGCACCTTCCAACACATGTAATTTTGTCATAATCGCCACAAAAAGTCAAGAAATTCTTTCCCGGTACGGATCCGCAGTGCTGAGTCTCGCATGCGGTTCTTTCAATCAAACCATTTCTCGACTGTCGATGGGCTGATTGATTGTCGGTCATTCAAGAGGGTTTGTTCGAAGGCGGCATGGGGGCCTCAGAAATTTGGCTGAGATTTCCTGCGACAAATAGCCGGAATGAGCGTTCTTAGATATAGAAAACGAGTAAACGATATGGATTTTGGGCGTATTGTGCCGGGTCGATCGGAAAGTGAGCGGATTATGAGCATTTTGTTCCTGGTCGTGGCGATTCTCAGCGCCTTTTGGGGAGTCGTGTCCTCGGTGGTCATCGCTTCGTTTCTGTCCAAACGCGGGGTTAAGGTCAACTACATATTCCTCAGGGTCCTGATGCTCAAATACATCCATCAGTACCGCAAAATGACAATTCAAGAAAGTGGTCGGCCGGGACCGTGGTTCTATTCGTTCGTCGTGTCCATGAATCTTGCTCTCATATGCGCGATCGCAGGAATAGTGCTCCACATATTCTAAGTGGCGGCGTTATCTTTCGCATACTGGCATTCGCTGTAAGTATGCAAATCGTCTCCGGCGGCAATCACGCTATCCACCGGGGTTACATCAAAGGCGCCCCGGAATTAGTGCGATGCATCGTGCTCTGTTTATGTGAATCGTGTCGATCCTGTCCTGAGGACAGCCTGAAGGCGAGGTCGCCGCGTTTTGATCGGGTTGTTATTTGAGGGTCCGCACGAGCCAGACGAGTCTGGTGATGAGGACGTAGCCGTAGATGATGACGCCGAGCATGACCGGGATGGTGAGGATCCAGACGATGATGATAGCGACGGAGCGCGTGACTTCCTTGAATTCGCACATCTCGCGCACGTCGCGAGGAAAGCGCCTAATGACCTCGTAACACCACCAGAGGCCGAAGATGTAGATCGCCGCAATGGCCAGCCCAGTGTACATCACAATTACCTCTGTGCCTGTCGTCTCCCGGAAGTCTCTACGTTTGTCGGCTATTTGTCTTCGCGCGCTGCACTTACACTACTATACGCGGGAGACGTTCTTATCTTCATTTATTTCGTGCCGCGATTTGTTCGAGGCAGGCAGGCGCCGTTTGGCAGAAAGCCGATCGGAAGACGCCAAATGGTGCGATGAGCGATGCAGCCGGCGGCTTGAGCAGCGTATTGAGCGCAGGACCTATTGTCGGCAATTCCACGTGGAGAACACCGCGGCGAATGGCACCTACTTGCCGCTGAGCCAGTTGGGGCCGATGCTGATATCGACCTTGAGCGTGACGTCGAGCTTGATGGCGCCAGCCATCTGCCTGGCGATCCATGTGGCGTGCGTGTCGGCCTCAGCCGTAGGCAACTCGAAAACGAGTTCGTCGTGGACCTGCAGGAGCATGCCCACGGGTAGCGCTTCAGCCTCGATTTTCTCCTCTATCCGCAGCATCGCGATTTTGATAAGGTCCGCCGCGGAGCCTTGAATGACGGTGTTGACGGCCAGCCGCTCGGCCTGCGCGCGCTTTCCGGCGTTGCGACTATTGAGGTTTGTGATGCGTCGCCGGCGATGCAGAATCGTCTCGGCGTAGCCAGTCTGCTTGGCCCTCTGGATGCACTCGTCCATAAAATCTCTGATCGAATTGTAACGGGCGTAATAGTCCTCAATAAACTTTTTAGCTTCGGCCTGCGATATCCCGACCGAGCGTGACAATCCGAACGCCCCCTGGCCGTAGATGACGCCGAAATTGACGGCTTTCGAGCGCGATCGCATCTCGTGTGTCACGTCCTCGACGGGCACGTCGAAGATTTGCGAGGCCACGAAACGGTGAATGTCTTGATCGGCGGCGAACGCGGCCCGCAGGGCCTCGTCCTTCGAGAAATGCGCCAGCAGCCGCAATTCGATCTGCGAATAGTCGGCGCTGAGAATGCAGTCGCCCTTCCTCGCCGGCACAAATGCCGAGCGGACCCTGCTGCCCAGCTCGGTGCGGATCGGAATGTTTTGCAGGTTCGGGCCACTGGAGCTGAGCCGCCCGGTGGC
>JARRQQ010000624.1:0-3724 GCA_037381725.1 Sedimentisphaerales bacterium | reverse complement strand
ACGTCAGCCGGTCGGCCATCGAGCGGTTGCCGAGCGGGTTCATGATTTCAAAGAGTTGGAATTGCCGCTGACGCCGGACGAGATCACTCAGCAAGCGCGGCGGTGCATGGATTGCGGTCTGCCCTTCTGTCATGGCGCAGGCTGTCCACTCGGCAACTACATTCCCGACTTCAACGAGCTGGTCTACAAGGGACATTGGGAGCAGGCGTGCCGGCTGCTCCATTCGACGAACAACTTCCCTGAATTCACGGGCCGCCTGTGCCCGGCTCCGTGCGAGACGGCCTGCACGCTCGGAATCAGCGATGAGCCGGTCCTCATCAGGCACATCGAGTATCAGATTGTCGAGCGAGGATTCGAGGAAGGCTGGATCAAGCCTCAGCGACCATCGCAAAGGACGTCGAAGCGAGTAGCCGTCATCGGGTCCGGTCCGGCGGGACTGGCGGCTTCACAGCAATTGGCGAGGGGGGGACATGACGTCGTCGTCTTCGAGAAGGATGAGAAGGTCGGCGGACTTCTGCGCTACGGCGTTCCTGATTTCAAGCTCGAAAAGCACGTCATCGACCGCAGGCTCCAGCAGCTCGAAGCCGAAGGCGTCCGGTTCGTGCACGTAGGCGAAGATATTTCCTCACGCTACCTGCACAAAATGTTCGATTGTATCTGCCTGACGATGGGAGCCGGCCAGCCGCGCGATCTTAACGTCCCCGGAAGAGGCTATGAGAATGTTCTGTTCGCGATGGAATACCTGACGGCGCAAAACAGGCTCAACGCCTCGGAGTCCATGAACGGACGACAGGTCGTGACGGCTGAAGATAAGGTTGTCGTCGTCATCGGGGGCGGGGACACGGGCAGCGACTGTGTGGGAACCGCCCGCCGGCAGAAGGCGAAGAAGATTCATCAATTGGAAATCTTGCCCAAGCCGCCTGAATCGCGTCCGCCCGATACGCCCTGGCCCGAGTGGCCGCGAACCATGCGAACCTCATCCTCGCACGAGGAAGGCTGCGAGCGGCGCTGGTCCGTATCGACCAAGGAGTTTCTCGGCGCGGGCGTCTATGCCGAAAGGCTTCACGGCTGCGATGTCGAATGGTTCAAGAAGAACGGCGACTGGAAGATCAAGGAGATCGCGGGCTCGGACTTCTCCCTGGACGTGGACCTCGTCATTCTGGCGACGGGGTTCGTCCACGTCGTGCATGAGGGCCTCGTCAAGGATGCGGGCTTGGAGCTCGATCCGCGGGGCAACGTTAAAGTGAACAACTACCAGACCAGCGATCCGCAGATATTTGCGGCCGGCGATACGGTTAGCGGACCCTCGCTGGTGGTGCGGGCGATTGACAGCGGCCGGCGGGCCGCCGCGGCGGTCGACCGTTGGCTTAGAGAGTTTTGAAAAATTGAAGGTTAGGCATATATTATTTTTAGAAAATCTGCCTTCAGGATTTTCTAAATCTAATCAGCTTTTTTTCAAAACTCTTCCAATTATTTAGAGAAAGGACGTAGGCTCAATGGCTCTACGAATCGGACTGGCACAGATCAATTCCTCCGTCGGCGACATCGCCGGCAACGTCGCCAAGATCAAGGCGTTCTACGACGAAGCATCCGAATTCGGGGTAGACTTGGTGGTCTTTCCCGAGATGGCCATTTGCGGGTATCCGCCTGAGGATTTGCTGTTGAAGAAGCATTTTCTCAGCGACAACCAGACCGCCATCCAGACTCTGGCCGAACACTGCGGCCAAGCCGTCATGGTCGTCGGTTTCGACGAAGCGGCCCGCGACGGGTACTTCAACGCGCTGGCAATCCTCCAGAAAGGGAGCATCAGGAAGACCTACCGCAAGATCATCCTGCCCAACTATGGCGTCTTCGACGAGCGGAGGTACTTTCGCCCCGGGCGGGGAACGACGACCGCCGTCATCCGCGGTCACGTCATGGTGCCGACGATTTGCGAGGACATCTGGCACATCGACTGGATCGACCAGTTCATCGGCGAAATATTCCGCAAGGACCTGATCGTGAACATCTCCGCGTCCCCGTTCCACATGGGCAAAGTCGGCCAGCGGAGAGACATTCTGAGCCGGGGTGCGACGCATTTCAACTGCCCGGTCGCCTACTGCAACCTGGTCGGGGGCCAGGACGAGCTTGTTTTTGACGGGTGCAGCATGTTCACGGACACTCAGGGCAACATCGTTTGCCAGGCTAAGGCGTTCGAGGAGGACCTGCTGATCGCCGATCTCGACGTGGCCCCCGGCGGCGAGAGCGTTGGCTTTCGGCCCGTCGAAGGCGTGGGCAGGCCGCGCCCCGAGAATCCGTCCGCCAAACCCGGCCGGCGGGCCGACCGCATCGGCGACGTATACCAGGCTCTGGTACTCGGGACGAGAGACTACGTACGCAAGAATGGTTTTCAGAAGGTCGTGATAGGCATGAGCGGCGGCATCGATTCGGCCCTGACGGCCGCCATTGCCGTCGATGCGCTCGGGCCGGAAAACGTCATCGGCGTGACCATGCCCACGAAGTTCAACACTCGCGGCACGGTGCGCGACGCCGGCAAGACCGCCAGGAATCTCGGGATGGAGTTCCACACGATTCCCATCGCAGACGTTCTGGACGAATTCGACGGCGCGCTCAAGACCGTCAAGAACGCGTCACACGCCGGGATCGCTCATGAGAATCTCCAGGCGAGAATCCGGGGCACGATCCTGATGTATTTGAGCAATGACCTGTCGTGTCTGGTGCTCACGACCAGCAACAAGAGCGAGACGGCGGTCGGCTTCGCCACGCTCTACGGCGACACGGCCGGCGGCTTTGCCGTCATCAAGGATGTGCCCAAAACGAAGGTCTACCAGCTTGCCCGATACGTGAACCGGGTGCACGGACGGACCGTCATACCCACGAGCGTGCTGAACCGCCCGCCTAGCGCCGAGCTTAGGGCCGATCAACTGGACACTGACTCGCTGCCGGACTACGAGTTGCTTGATCGCATCCTAAAAGGGTACATCGAAGAGGACAGGTCCGCCAAGGAGCTTGAGGACGAGGGCTTGCCCGCCGACGTGGTTCGCAAAGTGAGCCGCATGGTAGATTTCAATGAATACAAGCGCAGGCAGTCCCCGCCGGGTGTCAAGATCACGCCGAAGGCCTTCGGCAAAGACAGGCGAATGCCGATCACGAACCGTTACAAGTCCACGTAAGGGTTTTCGATTTACGATTTACGATTTTAAGGGTGGAGGCTTCGCCGGCGCCAGCCAAATCGCCAATCGTAAGTCATAGATTCAGACTCTTTCCGCTCTGCGGATCGCGGCGTGGGACCGGCTGCTTCCGCCGACGGCGGTTATCGGGATCGGCCTCTGGTATCTCTTCCACAGGCCGGTTCGCAGGTAGGCCATGACGGCTTCGGTGCCCTCCTTGACCACCTCCGGCGGGGGCGAAGTCAGGTCGACGTTGCCATCGACCTTAAGCGATTCCAGGTGCGTCAACTGGCCTAGTTCCACCGGAATACTCGTCAAGTGATTGTTGCGCAAATCGAGCCTGACGAGATTTCTCAAGTCGCCGAACTGGACCGGGAGGCAAGTCAGTTGGTTGTCGTTGAGGGTAAGTGTCTGCAAATTGAGCAGTCCCGATGTCCAGCGCGGTTCGGCCGGGAGGATTGTTAGCCGATTGTTGTGAAGGTGGAGTTGTTCCAGATTCTCCAGCGCGCCCAGTTCTGTCGGGAGGCCGCTCAGGCGATTACCGTCCAGGTCGA
>JARRQQ010000623.1:0-3125 GCA_037381725.1 Sedimentisphaerales bacterium | reverse complement strand
ATTCCGTGAGAGTCTCCATCGGCGACCGGGGTCCCGGGATTCCTGAAGGTGAACTCGAAGCAGTCTTCGATAGGTTCGTCCAATCGAGCAAGACGAAGACTGGAGCAGGCGGAACGGGCTTGGGCCTTGCGATCTGCAGTGAGATCTTGGCCGGACACGCCGGCCGCATATGGGCGGAAAACAGACCCGAGGGCGGCGCCGTGTTCCGCCTTGAGATCCCTCGATGCATAAACGGGCAGACGAGCGGCCAGCCGTCCTGTGCTGACGCGCCGGGCCGGTCGGAGAACAATGAATCAAAACCGGATCGCGGCGTCACGTCCGCGTGTGGCGCCCGGACATAAAACGATCAATGGGGTGGAACGATGCAAACGCAAGGGAGAATTCTGGCAGTCGATGACGATCCTAACAATATCGCTATCTTCAAAGAGTTGCTGGAGGACGACTACGATCTCAAAACAAGCCTGAGCTTCGAACAGGCTTTTCAGATCGCTCGCGAATTTCGCCCTGACGTCATCTTGCTGGATGTAATGATGCCGGGCGTAGATGGCTACGAAGCGTGCCGGCGGCTGCGAGAGCGACACGCCCTCAGGGACAGCAGGATCATCATCGTTTCCGCCAAGGCGATGACCTCGGAACAGATCGAAGGCTACCGTGCCGGAGCGGACGACTACGTCACAAAACCTTTTGACGGCGACGCATTTCTGGAAAAGGTGCGCCTGCACCTGCGCTCCGACGGTACTATCTGCACCGATCAGGCGAACGGTCTGGCGGCGCCGACAACAGCAGAAGCTTGACAAGTGGAAAGGACATGTATATGCAAAGGAAGAAGATATTGGCCGTGGACGACAATCCGAACAACAACGCGATTATCGAAGAACTGTTCGCCGAACACTACGATCTTAGGACGGCGACGACGGGTGAAGAAGCGCTGCGGATCGCGTCGGACTTTCAGCCGGATGTCATCTTGCTCGACATTATGATGCCGGGTATGAACGGCTACGAGGTGTGCCGGCGGCTGCGCGAGCACCCGTCTCTCGGGGACATCAAGATACTCATGGTGACCGCCAAAGGCGCGCTCGAGGACAGGGTCAAGGGTTATGAGGTCGGCGCGAACGACTTCATCACCAAGCCGTTCGAGGAAAAGAACATCCTCGAGAGCGTGGAGTTCTTCCTGTAAGCAGGCCGGCCGCGCCCGTACGCTTGACTCAGAACTCCGCCGAGGTCAGCCCCTCTCTGATCGCGTACTTCGTTAGCTCGGCGACGCTGGATATCCGCAGCTTGTTCATGACCTGGCGGCGGCTGGAATCAACTGTCTTAGGGCTAACGTGCAGATGCCGGGCGATCTGCTTGGTGGACTTTCCTTCAGCCAGCAACTGGATGATATGGCGCTCGCGAGCCGTGAAATGATCTCGGCCGGCCTGTGCCGCCTCCGAGATGAAAGGAATATAGTCGTCGAGCACAATCTCCGCGATCTTAGGGCTCAGGTAGTGCTGGCCCGCTTCGACCGTTTTGAGAGCCCGGAGCACCTCTTCCAACAGATACGATTTGAGCACGTACCCGTAGGCCCCTGCCTTGAGCATCTCCATCACGAACTGCTTGTCGAAGTGGACCGACAGAGCGACGATCCGGATGTTCGGATCTTCTTGGAGGATGTAGCGGGTCGCTTCCACGCCGTTCAAATTGGGCATCGTGATATCCATGAGAATCACGTCCGGCGCTAGCTGCCTCGCCATGTTCACCACTTCCAGGCCGTCTTCCGCTTCCCCGACGACCTCGATGTCCGGCTCTTCGTCGATGAGCATACCTAGTCCCTGTCGTACGACTCCGTGATCTTCTGCAATAAGTACCTTCATACCATCCCTTCTTGCTTAGCCGCTTGTTCTATTCTTCAGACGATGACCGTTGCTACCGTTCCCTGACCGGGTTCTGATTCGATGATCAGACGCCCCCCCAGGTGCTCCAACTGCTCGCGCACACTGAACAGACCGAAGCGCACCGTGTCGGAGCTTTTACGAGTGTCTTCGGCGGCTTTGAACCCCGCGCCGTCATCGCGGAGCGTAATGCAGATATTGTCCCCGCGCCTTCCCACGCCCACCACGACCTTATGCGCCTTGGCGTGCTTGACGACGTTGTTGAGCAACTCTCGCGTGACGCGGAACAGACAGGCCCGGATGTCGTCCTCCAGGGGATCCACCTGCTCCTCAACCTTGAACTCGACGGCGATTCCATGTTTCTTGCGAATCTCTTCCTTAAGGTGCTTGTCGATCGCCGCAACAAAACCGAACGCATCAAGAACCGGATTGCTCAGCTCGAACGTCAATGATTCCGCCTGGTTGATCGCCTCACCCATTATATCGGCGGCGGTCCCAAGCGAGGCCGCCAGCTTTGTATCTGATATCGAACGCAGCGCGGACTCGAGCGTGAGCTTCGCAAGGACCAGGTTCTGACAGACGTTGTCGTGCAGCCCGACCGCCAGACGGCCCCTTTCGCGTTCCTGAGTCTGTAAAATCTCGGACGCCATCGCCTTGAGTTTCGCCTGATACTTACGCAATTCATCCTCGGCCCGCTTGCGTTCCGTGATGTCCGTCAATATGGCCTGCACACCAATGACATTGCCAGCCCGTGCTATCGGATTGTCCCTGTAATCCGCTGTAACAACCCCTTTCGGAGTGACGACTTCGAATTCACCCTCCTGAGGTATTCCGCGACGCAGTTGTTCAAAATCCTCGATGGCCTGTTCTCTATATTTTTCCACCACAAAATCAAGATAATTTCTCCCGATCAAGTCCTCCTTGCTAAACCCGTATCCTTCAACGAACGTATTCACATCCGTGATTCTCCGGTCCATGTCGATAATCAAAATGGCCTCTCGCGCATTCTCAAAAAGCTCCCTGTACTTCTGTTCGCTTTCCTGCATCGCCGCCTCCACCCGCTTGCTTTCGGTGACGTCTTGCACCGTGCCGAACATG
Organism: Sedimentisphaerales bacterium; assembly: GCA_037381725.1. Taxonomy (GTDB): domain Bacteria; phylum Planctomycetota; class Phycisphaerae; order Sedimentisphaerales; family Anaerobacaceae; genus JAFGTG01. The sequence continues at coordinate 156 of JARRQQ010000623.1, read as the reverse complement.
CGGAGGGGCCGACCCCCCGATTTGTCCCACGTCACGTCCCCCTGACTGCGAACGACCCGCACCTCGCCGTCGGGTCGAACCACCCGATATTCTACATCGTAGCGCGACCCGCCCCGAAGCGCCTCGGCCACGGCTTCAGTCATGATCCGCCGATCC
>JARRQQ010000622.1:3003-6507 GCA_037381725.1 Sedimentisphaerales bacterium | reverse complement strand
TGGCAGTTGTTCTATTACGTTCCCACCGTCGATCACGCATATCAGAGCGTCTCGTATCTGCGGTTCCAGATCCCCTTCGGCTGGCTGATTCACGGCCTCCACTACTGGGGCAGCAACGCCTTTATCGTGCTGGTTTTCATCCACATGTTGCGAGTATTTATCTGGGGAGCATACAAAGCGCCCCGGCAATTGACGTGGCTCGTTGGTGTCATTCTCTTCTTTCTCGTTCTCGCTCTGTCCTTTACTGGAGCGTTGCTGCCCTGGGACGAGTTGGGTTACTGGGCGGCCGAAGTCGGAACCAGCATCGCCGGGACTTTCCCCATTGTTGGGTTCTTCATCAAAGAGCTTATGCGCGGCGGCGCCTCCATGGACCAGAGAACGAAGACAGGCGAAAGAAGACGGGATTCTTCTGGCCTCAGCAGATTTTCAAGGACCTCGTAGTCGTGTCGATTCTCTTTGTGCTGATGGTTGGCCTGTCGGCATTTTGGCGGGCCCAGGTCTCAGGACCGGCCGACGCGCTCGACAACAGTATTACTCCAAAACCTGAATGGCAGTTTCTGTTTCTGTATCAGTTTCTCAAACTCTTCAAGGGCAAGTGGGAACCGGTGGGAACGACCGGTGTTCCACTGGTGCTATTTCTCATCTTGTTCTTACTGCCGTTCTATGATCGTAATAAGAAACGCAGCCCACTGTATCGACCCGTGGCCATGATCGGCTGTTTTGCTCTGATCGTATGGTTTCTGCTTTTCACCAACCTGGGCTACTACAGCAAGCCCGGAGCGAGCTTGACGGCGAAGGTTTCCGTTTCATCGCAGGCTTCAGCATCTGTTAAAGCGGGTGCCCAATTATTCTCATCGCAGGGTTGCATCGCCTGTCATACGGTTCATGGTCAAGGCGGCAACATCGGCCCCAATTTGTCCGACATCGGCTCAAAAGGTCTCAGTGACCAATGGCTTACCACCCAGTTACGCGATCCCAAATCTCACGATCCTTCTACGGAAATGCCCGCATTCAAATCGCTCACCGACCAGCAAGTCAAAAACCTGGTTGACTTTCTCCAGAGTTTAGGCGGCTCTTCGTCGACAAACCAATCCTCTCCATCATCCGGTTCCTCATCACCTGCCCAGAGCAATATGGCCAAATCGAGCAGTGAGCCGAATTCTGTCGCGTCCGCCGCCGGTAGCCCTAATGAACCTTCAGACTCTTCTCAACACCAAACCACTCAAACCTCTTCATCGATAAGCCGGGGGCAAACCCTGTTTCGCTCTCAGGGATGTATCGGCTGTCACACCGTGGATGGTAAAGGTGGGAGCGTTGGGCCGGACCTGTCGAACGTGGGTTCCAAAGGACTTTCAAAACAGTGGCTAATGGTCCAACTGAAAGATCCGAAAAAGCACGACCCGAGCAGCATCATGCCATCCTTCAGTTCCCTGAGCGATCAGGACATCCAGGCCTTGACAACGTACCTGGAGAGCCTCAAAGGCACTTCAGGACAAACGACGTTATCCCAATCTTCTCAACCGTCCACTCAGGCAAAAGAGTCTTCGGCGGCGACTCAAAGCGGCGTATCTCCACAACAGTCACAACCTACTTCTGAGCCCAACGCCGCCTCAGTAGAATCACTGCCGACTGGTAAAGCGGCCTATCTAGTTGGCAATCCTCCTCATGGAGAAAAGCTTTACAACAACCATTGCAGCCAGTGCCACGGGAAAGACGGAAAAGGAGGTGTCGCGAATCCAGGCTCGAGCGCCGGCAAGATTCCTCCTCTCAATCCGATAAGCAAAGAATTGTTCAGTAAAAATCCCATTAGCTTTGCCGAGAATATCGACAGGTATATCCAGCACGGCGCCGTCCCGAAAGGTCCCCACCCCCAAAAAAGCATGCCCGCCTTCGGCGATAACTTGAAGCTCACTCAACAGATGATGGCGGAGATCGAAGCGTATATTCTGAAATTGAACGGTGTAGATCGCGCCGCGATCTTGCATCCAGGCCTAGCACCGTATGCTTTCTTTGCAATAACGGTCGGCGGCTACGCGGTGGCCGTATTCGTCATTCTTCTCCTGTGGTCCCGTCTGAAAAATGTCATTGCCGGCGGCGAAGTGCCCCACAAGCCTCAGGCCGCGGAGTACCAGACGGATTCGACCGGCGCGGAAAGTCAAGCCGGCAGCGAAACATCCGCCGCTCGATCCGAAGCAAAGGGGCAGGCGCCCCCCAGCGAAGATCAGCCGAAGGATGGAATTCAAAGGCTCCGTCCTTCTTCGGTAGCGTTCGCCATAATCGTCATAATTGTAATCACCATCATTGCCACGGCCGTCATGTTAGTTTTCAGCTCTTTCGTCACGACCAAACCCATTCCATCAATCACAACGCAGCGCATCACCTCCCAAGAGGGCCACTCCGGGATATCCACGACAAACTCCGGCCAGTCGGCGAATAATCAACAAAAGGAAAATGAGGAATAGGTAAGAAATGCAGTTTCCGTATTTCCAGTTTCCGCTCTTTGGTGACGGACTGATTATCGCCATCGACGCGATATTGCACGTGTTCATAAGTCACGGTGTTGCCATAGGCATGGTCGCGATGATTGTCCTGGCGGAATACATCGGGTATCGCAACGGTGCCCCTGAATGGGAAGACCTTGCCAAATCCGCGATTAAGCCGGTCGTCATCATCATTACAAGCATCGGAGCCATAACCGGCGTGGGGATATGGTTTATCACAAGCGGTATTGTTCCGGCGGCGATCGGCTCGATGCTTCGAGTCTTCTTCTGGCCCTGGTTCATAGAGTGGATTGTATTCGCCCTGGAGGTTGTCGTCATTCTTGTCATATACTTCACATGGGACCATTGGCAAAAGGAAAGAAAGAAGTATCACCTTCAACTCGGCTGTGCCTATATCATTCTTGCATGCATTTCTGCGTTTCTAATTACAGGCATACTCGGGTTCATGCTCACACCCGACGGCTGGCCATGGAACAAGAGTTTCTGGTCGGCGTTCTTTAACCCGACGTTTCTGCCTCAACTGGCCTGGCGGATCAGTATCGCCATTGCGATGGGGGCGTTGTTTATCATCTTCTATGTGCTGTTTTCACATCAAAGGCGACTCGCGTTCCGCCAGGCCGCGATGAGTTACTACGCCAAGATTCTGGCCCTACCTCTCATTCTCATGCCATTCTGTGCATGGTGGTGGTACTATATGGTTCCGGAAGGATTCAAAACTCATGCAAAACCATCGACCCTCTTGTGGGTTATCGTTAAAGACACCGGTCTATTCGGCATCTTCAACGAGATATTCTGGATTTCGCTTGTCGTTAACGTTGTGATTGTTTTCTCCGTTATCATCATTGCCTGGAAACAATGGATTCTGATGGCCAGGCTGATAATTGTACCGGCGATTCTTATTGTCCTGTTTTTCGTAGCTGAATATGAGCGGGTCAGGGAATTTGTGAGAGGCCCCTATCTAATGCCGGGATATATGTACGCCAACACGGTGCTGCTCACCGAA
>JARRQQ010000622.1:0-2995 GCA_037381725.1 Sedimentisphaerales bacterium | reverse complement strand
AAAACTCTTCGATGAGGAAGGACTGCTGAAGAATTCGTTCTGGTTCGAACGCATGGCGCCTGAACCGACCATGGAACAGAAAGGTGCCTTCTTGTTCGCTACCAATTGCGGAACGTGTCATACTATCGGAGGAAGAAACAATATTATCGACCGCTTCAAAGGGCGGTCGGAGCCGGGCATCTACGTCATACTCGGAAGAACCGAACAAATGGTGCCGTGGATGCCTCCCTTTGCCGGTACGGATGAAGAACGGAGAATTACCGCGCGATTCATCCGGGAACTTGTCGAAAAGAAATACTCAATGCAGACGCCGGCCAGGTATCCGCCGGTTGAGGAAACGGGTAAATGACGTCACTTCACGACCTATTGTTGCCGCTCCCGATACCTCAAGGACTCGCGAAGGCCCTGCTGTTCGCCTTTTTCTCGATTCACTTGTTGTTTGTGCTGCTCATGCTGGGAACGGCGATTCTGGCCTTGGCCTACTTTATCGAGGCATGGTGGCATGGCCGTCTGACCGTATTGCGCTGGGATAAAAAAATCCTGCGCATGTTCATGATGCACAAGAGCCTGGCGGTCGTTTTTGGCGTCGGTCCGCTTTTGCTGATCCAGGCGGTCTTTTCCATTCCATTCTTCAACGCCGTCGTCCTGTTTTCGCCCTTCTGGCTGCTCATCATAGCCTTCCTCATTCTCGCCTTCCTCTCGTTCGATTCACTCGGCCATCGCATTGAGACGCATCGCTATCTTCATCTTTTCTTCGGGATCATCGCAATGATATTCCTTCTTTGCGTGCCGGGCTTTTTCGCCGCGGTTCTTGTCGCCGCCGAAAATCCCGACAAGTGGATGGAGATTCTCAGAACAGGCTTTGGTTTTGACTGGAGGATAAGCATCCACTGGTTCATGCGTTATCTGCATATTCTCGGAGCCTCGATAGTCTTCGCCGCCGCTTTTCACTACTTCTTTACGGCGCCCCGGTTTGGTATCGAGCATAGACCCGGTCTTGTCAAATGGATGCTGGCCGGCCTGCTTTTCCAGATCATCGTGGGTTTCGCCCTGTATCTGTCTCTGCTGCAAAAGCCCGATGCTTTGGCGATATTCTATATGGGCGTTGGTGTCATTCTCGCCTTAATCATGATTTGGTTCGGCTCCCTGACGTTGCAGCCCGCCAGGACTCTCAATTTCATCGCCGTCATACCCTTGTTGCTATTTCTCCTCACGTCCATGCTCTTGACAAGACAACGGTTCCAGGATAGGGCTTTTGCAGGAATCATGCCCGAGGTCTCGAAAAATGCTAAGCAATACAACGAAAGACTTCTCGCTTATCACGACGATGCGATAAACCATTACAAATCACAAATGAGCATCATCTATGACAAAGGTTCCACGATCTATGCCCAGAGCTGCGCATTTTGTCATGGCGGCGGCGCAAACGGCAAAGGTACCGATGCCCCGCAACTAGAAATCCCGCCCGCAGATATTTCAGCTATTCGAGCCGATCAATCGTATTTGATGGATATACTCAAGAATGGCGTCGATGGCACGGCGATGCCCCGTTTCGGCTACTATGACGCATATCAACGAGAGAGTGTTTTGAGGTACCTTAACGAACAATATGACATCTTTTCGACCGCCACCACTGTCAAGTACGAGATCACGGTGCAGCAACGCAAGCGGGGCGAGGACGAGTGGTCGAATACCTGCGCCGAGTGTCACGGCGCTGACGGGAAAGTGTCAAAAACAGGGTCCGAACTCAAACCACCACCACCTGATTTAACACAATACAGCCTCACACCCGAAAGAGCCTTCGAAATCATAACGCACGGCTACCCGGGCACGGCCATGTCTTCATATTCTCAATTGCCTGAAAAAACAAGACAGGCCCTTGTCAAAATTGTGCTCGAAAAGCGCAAGAAACCTCAGGGTCGAAATACGGGCGGTTGAGAAGCACACCCTCACTCCCACTCGGTAGTCTATTCTCATCGGCAAGAGCGACTCACGGGGCTTCAAATTTGTACTGAGGATCTCTGACCGTCAGCACGGCGCAAGGTGCTTTGCGCACGACCTTCTCGGCCACGCTCCCAAGGAGCATGGCCGCCAAGCCGGTGTGGCCGTGCGTACCCATGACGATCAAGTCGATGGATTGATCTCTGGCGTAACGTATTATCTCAGCGAAAGGGACCCCTACGAGTACTCTGGACGTCACCTTGTCCATTTCGAACAAATGCTCTGTCACGAACCTCTCCATCCTGGCCCTGGCCGTTCTCAAAACCTTGTCCTCCGGGACATGAGGCACGTTCAACGGAACCATGTAGTCGCCCCGGAGATACTCTTCACGAGGCAGTTCCACGACGTGCAGACAAAACAACTGAGCGTTATTCTGCTGCGCCAGGCCGACGGCGAACGGCAAGGCCGTCAAAGAGTATTGTGAAAAATCCGTAGGATATAATATCCTCTTCAATTTCAGCATCGATCCGTCACCCCCGCAGGGGTCTCCTTTCTGCCGTGTTGGCTGCTGATCTTGGCGGCTCACTCGCCAAGCTGCACGACAACGAACTGTGAGAACTGACCTCGCCTGACCAGAAGCAAAACTTTTTTGCCTTTTATGCTATTGATCGCCCGTTCGAACTCGCTCGCCGAGTTGACGGATTCCCGGTTGACGCTCTGAATGAAATCGCCGGGCTGGATGCCGGCGTTGGCGGCGGGACTACCGGGATCGACGCGGGTGACGATCACGCCTTCACCCATCGGATAGCCGAACCGATTGGCCAGGCTGCGGGTCAAATCCTGCACGTCGAGCCCCAGGGCAGCCTGCGATTGCGGCCGACCCCGGCTCGGCTGATTGCTCTTAGCCACCGTCGTCGGCCGCTCGCCAAGCGTCACCGTGATCTGTCGCGCCTTCCCGTCTCTCAAGACGTCGAGTGTGACCTTGCTGTCGGGCGCGAGCATGGCCACGTCATTACGAAACTGCTCGTAGGATTCGATGGGCTTTCCGTTCATC
>JARRQQ010000621.1:0-3140 GCA_037381725.1 Sedimentisphaerales bacterium | reverse complement strand
GCATTGTCTCAGAAATCCGTTCGCAAGCCACCACGGCTCCGGCGCGGCCATTCTACTACATAAGACGCACGACCGTACAGAAAATTCAAGAATAAAATGCACGCCCCGGACCTCTCACCAGACCACGCCCTGAGCCGCAAAACCCACCCGACGAACGGGGAAATATTTGTTCTTGACGGGGATGTGGGAATCGATTATTGATGAGCGGCGGTCGCTTCGGCCCGAATGAATGAAAGTCCAACAACTAAGGAGTGAAGCTACAGGGGCCCCGGGCGGTATGAACCGGGTTGGTTTGCTCTCTGAAGACATCGACTTATGATCGTAGATTGTCATACACATATAAACCTCGCGGTGGACGACACCGAAAGTTCGGAGCATCGGGCGGCCGCCGAGACGGTCGATATGTGCATCGTTCTGGCGACCTTGGACGGGCCCGGCGAACAGGCCAACAAGAAATTGGCTCAGTACGTCAACAAATACAAGGACAAGATGGCCGGCTTCGCGGTGATCGATCCTACCCAGGATAAGATTGACGCTGAGACTCTCAAGCTGATCCCGGAGAAGCTGGGACTCAAGGGGGTCGTGCTATATTGCTCGGCCTGCGGCGTCCATCCCGCCCACAGCCGAGCCATGAGGTTATATGAATCCGCCCAGGAGCTGGGCCTTCCAGTGTTCTTTCACAACTCGCCGGATGCACGCGGAGATCACCTGGTCCTCGAGTTTGCACAACCCTATCTCCTGGACGAAGTGGCCCGAGAATTTCCCGACCTGAAAGTGGTCATTGGTAACATGGGCATGCCTTTCATCGAGCAAACACTGTCCATGGTGAGCCGGCACAAAAACGTCTATGCGGACCTGACGATACGTCCGAAAAACGTCTGGCAGACGTACAATATGGTCGTCGCGGCCTACGAGTACGGCGTGATGGACAAGCTGCTGTTCGGTAGTGGATTCCCCACCGGCAACGCGGGGACGTGCATCGAGACGCTGCTCGGATTCAATATGCTCCTGGCCGATACGAATCTGCCCACCGTCCCGCGAGGCAGCATTCGAAACGTCGTCGAGCGTGATACGCTGAAATTGCTCGGCATACGAGACGCAGGCGCGGATACGCAGGCCGGGCAAAGCGTGAAGACCAAGGAGCCTGCACAGACGGCCCCGAAAGCGGACAAATAAGGAAGACAGGCAACTATGGCGGAGATGCTGGAAGAGCAGAGAGAAAGCTGGGACACGCGCGGCGCCTTCATTCTTGCCGCTGTCGGTTCGGCAGTGGGGCTTGGCAACCTGTGGAGGTTCCCTTACGAGCTGTACGATCACGGCGGCGGAGCGTTCCTCGTCCCCTACGTCGTCGCTGTCTTCGTGATCGGCGTGCCGATGCTCATTCTCGAGTTCAGCCTCGGGCATTTCACCCAGCGCGCGGCGCCCAACGCCTTCGCCCGAAGCCACAAACGGCTGGAATTCGTCGGCTGGTGGAGCATCATTCTGGGATTCGTCATTATCACGTTCTACACCGTGATTTTAGCGTATTGTTTCAGCTTCCTGTGGTTCAGTATCAAAGGTATCGTCACCGGCGGCAAGCTACCCTGGGCGGGTGAAGGACTCGAAGGCGTCAAGAAGGCCGCTGATTTTTTCAACAACACGTACCTGGGCAAGACCGAAGGCCCGGCGCTCGGCCACATCCGTTGGAACATCTTCGCGCCGCTGGTGGTCACCTGGGTCGCGATGTACCTCTGCATCTTTCGGGGCGTCAAACTGGTCGGCAAGATCGTCTGGCTGACGGTTCCACTGCCCTGGCTGATGCTGGTTATCCTCACCGTGCGGGGCCTGACGCTGCAGGGCAGCGTCGAAGGTCTGGCCTATTACCTCAACCCCGACTGGTCGGAGCTAGCCAAGGCCGGCACCTGGCGATACGCATTCGGACAGGCGTTCTTTTCGCTGAGCCTGGCGTTCGGCGGCGTCATGATTACGTACGCCAGCTTCCTTCATAGGAAGAGCGATCTTAACAACAACGCAGCCATCATCGGTTTGTCCGATTTCTGCACGAGCTTTGTCGCCGGGCTGGCGGTTTTCGCCACGTTAGGCGGTATGGCCTTTGTTACCCGCCAGGCCGGCCACCCCGTCGCGGTGCAGAATGTGGCCGAGGGCGGCCCGGGATTAGCCTTCATTGCTTTCCCGTATGCCCTGGCGCAATTGCCCTACTCAGCGTGGTTCAGTTTCGTGTTCTTCTTCGCATTGGTGACGTTGGGCATCGACTCGGCGTTTTCAATCACCGAGTCCTTTCTGGCCGCCGTGGTGGACAAGACAGGATGGCGCAGGAGCGTCATCCTGCCGGTCGTCACCGTCGTGGGCGGCCTCATTTCGATACTATACATCACCGAAGGAGGGCTTACCTGGAATGGCGTGATTGGCGACTTCATCGACGGGACGTGGGGAATTGCATTCCTCGGCCTGCTCGAGTGTATCGTCGTCGGATGGCTCTGGCGCGTCGACATACTCCGCCGGCACGCTAACGGCCGGAGCGACTGGAGATTGGGCAAGTGGTGGGACGTTCTGATACGGATCTTCATTCCGCTCGTGCTCTGCTCGTTGTTCTTCTGGAGCCTGTTCGAGGACCTGACGCGAGAGGAAGGCTTGATTCGCAGACCCGACGGGACCTGGATTTTGACCAACTGTGTCGGGCTGAGCGTGATGGCGATCGTTCCCATTATGGCTATCATCGTCAGCTGTCTGCGAGGCCGCCGGGACGTGCAGCCTCCCGACAGACCCGAGGCCCGGCTTGAAGTCAAGGGCCGGGGCGGCGGGATCGTCGCCCTCTTGCTGTCTATCGTCTCCGCCGTGCTGGTCGTCGTATTGTTGCGATGGGCAGCACAGGGACGGATTGAAAAAGCGATTCTCTGGCTGTCGCTACCCCCGGCGGCCATCGCGGTGATTCTCGGCCACTACCTTCTGAACAAGTACAACCGCTCGACCTCGCAGTCTTCCTGGTTCGCTCGATGGGGAGGCCTGATCGGTATCGTGGACGTCGGCGGCTTCATCGCCCTTTCCCTGATCTACTCGACGACCAGCTCAGAACCGACGGAACCGCCGGTTCACACGCCCCAACATGAGTTGAGCACGGTCTCCTACGTCATTCTGGGTGC
>JARRQQ010000620.1:0-3152 GCA_037381725.1 Sedimentisphaerales bacterium | reverse complement strand
GTGCTGCCGGTGCTCATTGCAGGATGCAGCCGGCGTCCGGTGGGCGGAGGCTATATGCCGGGCTGGGACCACATGATGGGGACCGGCGCCTACGGAGGCATGCTCATGTGGTTGATCGTCATCATCGTCATTGCGTTCGTGGTTTATCTGATTGTCAATCGCAACTTACCGGCTGGCGGACCACGGACCGGTCGGGGCGAAAGCGCGCTGGACATCTTGAAGCGACGCTATGCCGAAGGCGAGATATCCAAAGAGGAATTCGACCGCATGAAGCGCGAGATCGGGGAGTGAACGTCCCGGTCTATAACTACCCAATAGATGGGGAGAACATTATCATGAGCTACTATGTCAACCGGAAGATCGAGGCTCAATTTGACGTCGCGGTAGACAGAGTGACGCAGGCGCTAAAGAGGAAGGGTTCGGCATTCTGACGGGGATCGATGTCGGGGGCACCTTACAGAAGAAGCTCGACGTGGATTTTCGCCCCTACCGGATCCTCGGGGCCTGCAATCCGACGTTTGCCTTCAAGGCCCTCCAGGAGGAAGACAAGATCGGAACGCTGTTGCCCTGCAACGGGATGGTGCAGGAAGTGGGCGACGGACATATGGAACTGGCTGCCATCGATCCGGTGGCGTCATGCAGGCTGTCGACAATCCTGCCTTGCAGGAGATCGCCGAGACGATTCGTGGCAAACTCACCGCCGCGATCCAGAACACTTGACTGTTTTTCAGAGCCGGGATGCCACCGCCGCGTTCATCCGCATGCTGCGCCACCGCTTCACTGCCGTGCACAACCAAGCGATCGTGGTGCCGAAGCCGGACAACGCACAAAGGTACCGGAAGGGGGCCATTGCCCATTACCATTTTTCGTCTTAGAGATAATGAAAAAAGTCGGAGCCCTGGTGGACGAGATACAATACAGATCGCCAAGGACACTGGAATGATGCGTTCGGTCTATTGAGACCCGACGATGTATCAGCGACGTCTGACCGTATGACCTGGGCGACAATGAAAATGATGTGGTTTAAAGTGCTATGCAATTAAGTGAAGTCTCTCAAAAATACGAACGTCATCGTCCGCTACATAGTACAGGATGAGCCAAAGCAGGCCAAGGCCGCCACAACGCTAATAGAGCAAGTCTGCAGCCCAGACAATCCAGGCTTTCTGAATCATATCGTGTTGTGTGAGATGGCTTGGGTTATGAAAAGAAGCTACAAGCAGAGCAAAGAGAGTATTTGCCAGATAATCGAGCAGATCATTAGAACTGACAGGATCGTGGTCGAGGATATCCAGCTTGTTTGGAGAGCTCTGGAGACATTCAAGGAGACCGAGGCCGATTTTTCAGATTGTCTGCTTGGCCTGAGAAACCTTCAGGCGGGTTGTGAATATACGACCACCTTGGACGATGCGGCATCGAAAACTGCGGGATATGTGCAAGGGAACGATGGTTGACAGGAAGCCGTGGCCTCCCAACCTCTTCAACGGAATCCCGGTAAGATTTGCCAACACGCGTGAACCTCGTTTGAATCTCACCAGGTACCGGGAATCGATCTCTGAGTATGCAACAGAAAAAGTTCCTTTAACAGGCATCTCATCATGTAAAGCCGTTTCTGCGATAGCAGTCTTCAGGTCGGGTCCAAAATAGCAAGTACCGAACCGCCTTTTCTTTGGTTGTGACCGATCGTCAAAGCGGCTGTTAGCTGTTTTGCCAAAATACGGCTCTCCGGACGAATAGCGTGAAACACGATAAAGATCCTTCGCCCTGACCGTTTTAGTATCCAATGGTATTCGCAAAAAATTTCGCGGTGGCGGTTTGAGGGACAATGGTTACCTTTCCATAACGCCTTCAGCGGCAATCTTCACATCTGCAACCTTCCCTTTGGCCAAGGCTTCTAACGGGGTGTGGGAGTCGAGTGAGCCTTTTGGCGTTAACATGAACTGAAGCTTTGATGTAGCGGGCAATTCACCCAACACCTTGCTTACAGCTTCAAGCTGTCGGCGTTCGTACTGAGGATCTGTAGGAAAATGCAGGGTAGTATGCCTCGCCCCTAGTCTCGACAGAAAACACTCGCTGTGCCTTGCGTGCTTTGCTGAGCGCTTGCCGGGTCCATCCAAGCCGGATCGCTGCGCTTGACAACCTTGCGACAGTCGATGCTTGGAGAGTAGTGCATTGCTGCCGGGACGAGCGACCTTCTTGTTCAAGTAGATGGCCAGAATGTCAATCCCGCCGGCGGAGCCAATGGAGCGCAGGATCAGGCCGCTCCCAGCGCCGCAAATAACGGCTGCCAATAAGGCGGATAAAATGGGATCCTCCAAGAGCAGGGGAGGTGGGCTTTCCGATTGACGAAGGGTCCTCCAAGCAGTTTGGCCGCGACATCGGCACACCGGGCCAGCCTTACACCGACGAGGAGCGCTTCCAGATCGGCTGCCGCTACATCGAGACCTACCAGAAGCTTAACGGCAAAGTCTTCGTGCCCGACCTGCGGCCGCCGGCCGAGCGGGTCAAGGCCGATATCGCAGCCGGGCTGCGGGGGCTGGGGTCATAAGCCGGCCGTTTCTGGATGGACACGGACTATGATTGATGCAACGCCTCGCGCACCTTCCCGGCCAGATCATTCATTGAGAAAGGTTTATGTACAAAGTGAATTCCCGACTCCAGGACACCGTGGCGGGCGATGACATCAGCTGTGTAACCCGACATAAACAGCTGTTTGAGCTTCGGGTAAAACCCAACCAGGCGCTGGGCGAGCTCACGGCCGTTCATCTCCGGCATCACGACGTCGGTGATCAGGAGATCGATCTCCCCGGCTTTTTCGTGTGCCAGGCGGATCGCCTCTCCCGGAGTCGTCGCGGCCAACACCGTGTATCCCAGCTTTTCGAGCATGAATTGGGTCATTTCCAACAAGGTCGGTTCGTCCTCGACCAGCAGCACGGTCTCCGATCCTCCGGTTGCCGACCTGCCTGATTTCTCCGCCGCCGGCGTATTAATCTGACCCTCGTGGCGAGGCAGGTAGATCTTGAAGGTCGTCCCTTCTCCCAATTTGCTGTCAGCCGTGATGGCCCCACGGTTCTGTTTGACGATCCCGTACACCGTGGCCAGGCCGAGGCCGGTTCTCTGGCCCTTCTCTTTTGTAGTGAAAAAAGGCTCGAAGA
>JARRQQ010000619.1:0-3162 GCA_037381725.1 Sedimentisphaerales bacterium | reverse complement strand
CCGACATGGGTCCGATTACCAGCAGTCCGACCCCGGTCCTCATTGGATCGGACGGGTGGGGATGTGATTGGATCGGCGCGATCGACGACGTCAGAATGTACAACCACGCGTTGTCGGAGCCTGAATTGCTCGGCGCGATGCAAGGCAACGTCCCGCCCTACGCCTGGGGACCCGATCCCGAAGACGGCGCTTTGCACCCCGATGTCTGGGTGACGATGTCCTGGAGGCCCGGCCCCTATGCGGTCTCGCACGACGTGTACATGGGTGAGAGCTACGCCGAAGTGGACGAAGCCACGCGGGATTCGGACCTGTTCCGAGGCAATCAGACCATCACGTTCATCGTGGCGGGCTTCCCCGGCTATCCCTATCCCGAGGGTCTCGTGCCCGGCACGACCTACTACTGGCGCGTCGACGAGGTCAACGACGCCGATCCCAACAGCCCGTGGAAAGGCCCGGTCTGGAGCTTCTCAATCCCGCCCAAGACCGCCTACAATCCCGACCCGGCCGACGGTGCTGAAGACGTCGATGTCGGAACGACGCTGACCTGGACCGCCGGGTTCGGCGCTAAGCTGCACACCATTTATTTCGGCGACGACTTTGACACCGTGGAAAACGAGACCGGAGGCTCGCCGACGGGAGCGGCTCTCTACAGACCCGGCACGCTCGAAGCAGCCAAGGTTTATTACTGGCGCGTCGACGAGTTTGACGGCGCGGGAACGTACAAAGGCGACGTTTGGAGCTTCTCCACGCCCGGGGCCGTCGGCGATCCGCAGCCGGCCTACGACGCGACCGACGTGCAATTGAACGCGACCCTGAGCTGGACGCCGTCCGATAGCGCCGCTTCGCATGAGCTCTATTTCGGCACGGACAAAGACGCGGTGCGAAGCGCCGGCACCGGCGCACCCGAGTACAAAGGCTCCAAGTCCCTTGGGGACGAGAGCTACGATCCCGGACTGCTCGAAGCTAACGCCACCTACTACTGGCGCGTGGACGAGGTCGATGACCAAGGCAATACAGCCAAAGGCCCGCTCTGGATCTTCACAACGGGCACTTTCCTCTTAGTGGAAGATTTTGAGAGTTACACCGACAACGACGCGGACGGCGAGGCGATCTGGCAAACGTGGATCGACGGCTTTGGCGTCGCCGACAACGGCGCTCAGGTCGGCTACCTGATGCCTCCTTACGCCGAGCAGTCGATTGTCCACGGCGGCGCACAGTCCATGCCGCTCATGTACGTCAACGAAGACGGCGTCACGAACTCGGAGGCGTCGATGACACTGACAGCGCCGCGAGATTGGACGCAGGCGGGTGTCGCGCAATTGTCGCTCTGGTTCAAGGGTAGTACGAGTAATGCCGCCGACCCGCTGTACGCGGCCATCTCGAATAGCAGTGGCGCCCCGGCAGTGGTGGCCAATGATGATCCGGCTGCGGTAGCGTCCGCCGGCTGGAAGCAATGGCTGATTCCGCTCCAGGCGTTCGCCGACCAAGGGATCAATCTGAGCAACGTAAATCAGATCGCCATTGGTCTTGGCACTGAATCTGGCGTGGCGTCTCCCGGCGGCTCAGGGACAATTTATGTTGATGATATCCGGCTGTACCCATAAGCAGGACCCGGGGAAACGGGTATCGGGCTTTTTTACGAGGAAACTTGAATATGTGCAGGAAACTGATTTGTCTGATTGCCTTTGTCGTCTTACTGGGCATGGCAAGTAACGCCTCAGCCGACCTTGTGGCACAGTGGAGACTGGACGAAGGCTCCGGGACCACCGTGTCTGACTCCAGTGGCAACGACATTCAAGGCACGTTTGTCGGCGACCCGCAGTGGGTGGCCGGCAAGTACGGTGGTGCGCTCGATTTCGACGGCGATGACTCCGTGGATTTCGGCACCCCGCCCGAGTTGGTGATTACCGGGGACATTAGCATTACGTGCTGGGTCAATCCGGTCGGACTCACCGGCGAACAAGGCTTCGCCGGACTGGACGCGGGCTACGCCTTCAAGGGCCACGGCACGGGCGTCCGATTCACTACGCCCGGCATTCTGGATCACAGCAGTACCAACATTACTCTCGTGGCAGGCGAGTGGCAGCACGTAGCCGCCACGTTCTCACCCGATAAGGCTGAGGGTCTGATCTTCTACTACAACGGAGTCGAGACCGAACGCATGACCAGCTCGGCCATGAACGCTGGTACGGGACCGTTCCAGATGGGTAGCAATCAGTGGAGCGAGACGCTGACCGGCATGCTTGACGAGGTGCGCGTCTACAGCCACATCCTCACGGAGTCGGAGATTCTGGCGGCGATGGAAGGCGGTAAGGGTTATCCGTATGCCTTTGCTCCCGATCCGGCCGACGGCGCTATCCATGCGGACACATGGGTGACGCTGAGTTGGAAATCCGGCGATTTCGCGGTCTCGCACGACGTGTACCTGGGCGACAACTACGACGAGGTAAGTGAGGCCACTACCGACTCGGAGGTGTTCCGAGGTAACCAGGCCGATCTGTTCGTGGTTGCCGGTTTTCCGGGCTTTCCTTATCCGGACGGCCTTGTGCCAGGAACGACTTACTATTGGCGGATCGACGAGGTCAACGAGGCCGATCCGAACAGCCCGTGGAAAGGGCCGGTCTGGAGTTTTTCGGTTCCGCCGAAGACGGCATACAATCCCGTTCCCGCCGACGGCGCTGAAGACGTCGGCCCGGATAACGTGACTCTGACCTGGACGGGCGGTTTCGGCTCGAAGCTGCACACCGTCTATTTCGGCGATAGCTACGACGCGGTGAACGATGCCACGGGAGGTACGCCAGTGGGCACTGCGAATTACAAGCCCGGTCCGCTCGAACCGGAGAAGGTGTACTACTGGCGCATCGATGAATTCGACGCCGTTTCGACCTACAAAGGCGACGTCTGGAGCTTCACGACCCCCGGGGCCGTTGGCGGCCCACAGCCGGCTTATGACGCCAAGGACGTTGGGATGAATGTGACTTTGAGCTGGACGCCCGCCGACAGCGCCGCTTCACATCAGCTCTACTTCGGAGCCGACAAGGAGGCGGTCCGCAACGCCGATACGAGCGCGCCCGAGTACGTAGGTTCCAAGGCTCTGGGCGCCGAAACTCACGACCCCGGCCTGCTGGATGCGGACACGAGCTATTATTGGCGCGTGGACGA
>JARRQQ010000618.1:0-5206 GCA_037381725.1 Sedimentisphaerales bacterium | reverse complement strand
GGCAAGGTAGTCGTGGGGTGCGTAGTTTTTATTCGGATCATAGACGAGTCCCTTCCAGGAATCGTACTTCCAGGAGCACGTTCCGATCCTCAGATACGGCTGATACTTCTCAGGTATTTCCAAAACAGAAATCATTTGCCAAGCACCTGAGAGGAATAATCGTCTATGACAAGGCCAGACCAATAATTTTGATGATCGTTTCCTCGACGCTATGAGCTACGGATTCAAGCCCGGGGCTGTCGAACATCTCCAACGTGTAGGCTGATCTGATTGTGGCAATCTTCACCTTACCAGCCTCCTCATAAACCGAGATGCGGCACGGTAGTGCAGTGGAAATCGCCATGTTGTTTTCAAGAACATCTTTGGTTCTGTGTGGATTGCAGACCTCGACGATTCGGTATTCAGGAGCAAGCTCTACTCCTTTGGACGACATCTTCTGCTTCAGGTCAAGGACGTCCAGAACTCCAAAGTCGTTGTCCCTGGCTGCCTGCTTAATCTTCGCCACAATGTCATCTACGTTTCCCGGTACTTCTTTAACGTATAGCATTTTGCACTCCGAATCCAATTATGGCGGCGTAATTCTACTCTCAAATCCGACATACAGAATACCACACTGAACCGGTATTCGTCAAAACTGTGATGGCCCGAAGCCAATTGACAGATACGTCATACACCGCATAGAATGCTTTTCAATCAAAACAGAGAATAGGCAAGGAGGCTGCAATGTGGCGAACAGAATGCGGTGTACGAATACTCAAAGGCGCTGAAGCCAGGGTGTTTGCTGAGGCATTGTCGGATTTGCTCGATGAAGCCATCATGGGCGAAATAGATGATTATGAATTGGGCATACGATGCTTCGATGATTTGACATTCGGTCAGAAGATCTCCGTCTTGGTAACCATTAGCAACGGTCTACTGAGGGAAGATGTCCCTCCTGTTGAATTAACCGCCGTGGTCGAAGGCGCCATTGCCGCTTTGTTCAAACACCTGGAGTATGAGATAATCTACGACGTTGACGAGCCGGAATGTCCCAGACCTTGGAGACAATGGGTCGCCGCCGCTCGACAAGAAATGGATGGAGAGGATATACCGCCAGCTAACTGTAAAGATATTGATAGATGGAGATGCGAAGTTGAAGAGCTTGCTGACCGCATACTCTAGGATTCAGATTATGAAGATGGAGATATGTACCTGGACCATCCGCCGGAGAAATCGAAAGAGTTAATCGACTGTATGGAAATTTCCGACGGTTATTTTACGGCTATTGCCGAGGACCTGACGGATGAACAAGCCCATGTTACAATCAAAGAATTGCAGAGGCTCTGCAACTCGATAATACAATCATGCTAGATTGTCACCCCCAGATGTACTCAATGCTCATAGATCGACGATCCACTTGTCCTTGCATTTAAATGCCAAGATCTGCTATAATCATAATGAAGAACCTTTCTCACAAGAAGGGGAACCGTTATGCGTAACGCCAAAGGTTTTACGTTAATCGAGCTTCTGGTGGTGATTGCAATTATCGCACTGCTGATGGCGATTCTCATGCCCGCCCTGCAGCGCGTTCGCAAACAAGCCAGGACGGTTGCTTGTTTGTCACTTTTGAAGCAGTGGAGCCTGTGGTTTTCGATGTATACGGAAGACTACAGCGGCTATTTCATGGAGGGTTTCGACGGCACCAGCAAAGGGACCGGCAGCAATCGCTGGTGCCGGGCGATGGGGGAGTACCACAAATACGATAGCGACGTCGCCTGCTGTCCGAACGCGACGCAGCCCTGGTTCGATGAGTTCGGCAATGCGACGGGACTGGAGGGCACGTTCCGCGGCTCGACCTCCGCCTGGGGCTACTGGCAGCGGGAGGGATGGCTCAAGCCCCTCAAAGGGAGCTATGGCATCAACGGCTGGTGCAATAATCCCGAGCGGGGTACAGGCGGTGAGTCCTTCGAGCGAGACCACTGGCGAACGCCCAATGTCAAACAAGCCGGATATGTGCCATTGTTCATGGGAGGGCAGCGGTATAATTTCTGGCCGTACCCAACGCGGCATAATGGATTCGTGAACACCCTTTTCCTGGATTTTTCCGCCAGGAGGGTCGGGCTTAAGGAACTATGGGTATTGAAATGGCATCGCTCCTATAACACGTCGGGTGCGTGGACCCAGGCCGGCGGCGTTTTGCCCGAAGACTGGCCGGAATGGATGAGAAGCTTCAAGGATTATTAAACAGCAATCAAGCCCTTGCGTCGCTTCTTCAAGGTTGCTTTTTCCTCTCCCCCCGCGCCGCAGCGGTTCTCAAGAAAAACACGTAGTCACCGCAATTGACAGAACCGGTATGCAAGGGCTAATTTCATATGTGATGTTCTCAAAGCCCCTGCGAACCGCCTGGTTTTTCTTCTCCTTTTGCTTTGCAGGGGCTTTGCAAGGAAGATGAGTAGTTTCCGCAATTGCCGTGTTCTGTGAATGAATTATAGTCTGGCTCGGCAAAATAAAGGTGGCTTGTGGCGAGGAAACTCCTGAGCCGACCATTTTGACCGGCTATGGTCACGATGCGTTTCATCCTATCTGTGAGATTTCTTATTGATCCTCTTTTGTTTCTTAAGACCCAATTTGCTCGGCGATTTCCGATACTGTTTTGCTCGGATACAGTCTTTTGAGCAACCTGATCTCGTCTTCTGACCACCACCAATGGGAGCCACTTTTCCTTATTTTCGCTTTCTGCATAGGCGTGATTTAGAGCTCTGACCCCTGCGCCCTTCTACCAAGGTGCTTCTTCCTTTCCCCTGAATCATAGGGGCTTTTCAAGGAAAATGCGTAGTCACCACAATTGACACCTTGCAGTGAGCTGGTTCTAATTCTAATGTGCCTGGTTCTATCGCAGGACGACGATAATGATCCCGGATGCCCATCCACCGTTTCAGTAGAACACGTGCGTCCCTCATCTGGCCTTTCCCGGCCACTTCGTTCAGAGTGTTGCCCGACTGCGGGAATAATCTGAGCTACCACAACTGTTCAAGAAAGGAATACGTGATCCATCCCGACTTGCGGTTTGCTTACCCCCCCGAGTCCAAGCGGCCCGTTCCCTTGAACCTATGTAAGACCCGCAATAGCGATGTGATCCGACAGGCCTAGTGCCGATATTGTTGACCCCCTATGAGAGGATAAGACGATGTCAAGAAAAGACTTCCTGTTGCTAATAGGTGTGGCCGTCAACCTTTTGTTCGTGTGTTCATGTAGCCACAATCCGCGTACCAGAACGGTCGAAATCATGGCCCCTGAGAAGAAATCCATAGAGGTGATAGACGCAACGTCTATTATACCTATGTCGCATTACTTTGAGAGGCGACATTCACTTGTGCCAACCTCGCCTTCGCTGTTGGCTTCTCCGTGGCGTCCTCTCAAGCATTTCGGCCCTTTTCGACATGGTTCCGATCTGAGCAAGATTCAAGTTTGGATCCACGGTCCGAACGTCCACTTGTACTACAACGACTTCTTCGCCGGGGTAGACCCTTCCGCCAAGGAGATTTATAAGATCTACTATAATCCGGATATGCGGAATGCCCCCACTAATGTAGTTCTTCCCACTGATTCAACTCCTGCATTGACGCATGTTCCGGGTGGGTTCTTTTCCCCTTCAGGCCCCAGTATCTCACCATCTCCGTCCACTTCTCACACAGTCAACAACCTTCTCTTATCGCTCGAAAAAATCGCCTACAGCAGCAAGATGGGCGGTAGCCTAGCACTGCATTTCAAACTCGCCGACATCCATACACAGGTCGAAGATGCCAGGCATCCGGAAGATTTTGAATATGAATTTCAGGACGACGAATACCGTTTTGACGTAGGAAGGCTGGGTATGACTGTGTACGTTCAGCCAAAAGCATCTCTTTTCAATCCTAAACAGAACCACAACTACGCAACCGGGATTGGCGTGGAGTTCACGCCAGAAGAGGTGGTCGCCTGGAAGGACAACAGGATTGTCGACTCGCCGGAAGTGCAAGACCGCTTAACCACGCTACTCGCGGAAGTGGCAAAGGATATTGGTTCCAAACTCATGACTACGGTGAAACCCGGTATTTCTTTGTTCACTCATGCCTGGATCCATGACCAGCATCAGGGCAAAATCGGCCAGAACGACAAAGTGACAAAGCTGCTTATGTCTGACGATTTCATAGACCTGTACACAGAGCAGTACGAACCTTATCTATACGTCAGTTGGAGAATAAGCTCCCTCATGCGCGATCCAGTGTTTGGCGAGTTCTCAAACGAATTCCGGGTCAATGTCAAGGTCGAACATTTGTACCCTCAAGTGTCCGGTGATAACGGTAGGCCTGCCTATATGACAATGTTGACCGACCATTTCCCACTTGAGGAGGAAGAGCATTCCAGGTGGATTACAGCGTTTGGCGGAAAGGTGGAGGAGGCACTTGATGACGCTCTTAATCACATCAGGATTAAGGTGAAGCTTGTTGAGAAGGATCCTTTCTGGAACGACATCTATGAGCAAAATATTATCGATCTTTTTCCAGACGACCAGCGCATTCAAGACCGAGCCTCACAGTCATACTATGCCGGCAACATAACCTACGGTCTGGCCGCGCCGCCGGATAGAGAAGGAGACGTTTATTACTACGATCTGCTCAACGACTCGACGGGCGGTTGGGAGAGAATCTATGAAGGTGATAAAGTGGTAGGTGGCTTTTCCTGGGAGGCTGTCATCGCTATGGTTGCCCGGTAAAAGGTTTGTAATGCCCTTAGCTTTCTATGGCGCCGTGGAAGTCGCCAGAGCAAATACGGAAATGCTTCAAGATTCGGGAGGCTGTGAGTTTCCCGCTTGCAGCCCTTTTCCATTTCCTTTCCACAGCGTTTGGGCTATGGAGTCCATATATGGCATACAAAAACTGAACCGGCGCTGAGAGCGGATCAGATGGGACCCAGCATCGGCCCCGGCCCCCGGGCGTCTGAGGGGCCTCAAAATCAAACGATTTCTCGGATGGGTAGGTACTCTATCAAGGCGAACGGGGGTGGCTTTCCCCCCCTACCCCGCGGCGTTCTTTCCTTCACTTGGTCTGCGCGATGGTGGGCGCTCATCGGCTTTTCAATGATCTGTTTGCGGTCCTTCGGTCTTCTTTCCGACAGGTTTGCGACGGCTTTCTTGCACGTTTCAAGGTCGTTTCTTCAATGGTTACGCGGTGGTTGCAGAGAATCC
>JARRQQ010000617.1:0-3166 GCA_037381725.1 Sedimentisphaerales bacterium | reverse complement strand
CCTTTCGTATCTTCTCGTCATCGCAGTACTTCCAGGCCCCGTAATCCTCCGGCGGGTACAGTTCCCGGCTGCTCCGGTAGCCGAATTCCATATAATCAACGCCGGCCTTGGAAAGCGCCTGATACACGGCGCGGACGAACTCGTCGGTGAAGTAGTGATTATTGATTAATCCGCCGTCTCGGACGGTACAATCGAGCACCTTGATTTGTTCTCTGAACATGCTCCAACCTCTGACTGAGTCTTCAATAAAGCTCTTTTAACACTTTTTCAACGATTTCAGGGGCCACCTCGACGGCGTACTGTTCATCCTGACGATGAACTTTGCCCATCTTGGCGACGAGGACGAATCTCGGCCACTTGTTGATGGCTTTTTTGTCGCGTTTGACAAGGTCGATCACGTCTTTTTCGGCTAAATCTCTCCGTAATTTTACCGGAACATGCAGTTTTTCGAGGATTTCCCGGATTCTATCGAGTCGGCCGGGCTCGGAGAGGCCCAATTCGATTTCAAGAAGACCCGCCGCAATGATCCCGATTGCCACGGCTTCGCCGTGCAGCAGGTCGAATCCGCTGGCCGCCTCGACCGCGTGGCCGATGGTATGGCCGTAGTTGAGTATCCTTCGCTGGTTTTTCTCGTTCGGATCGACCTCGACGACCCCGCCCTTGATCTTGCAGTTCCAAAGGGCGATTTGCTCCAGCACCTCCGGCTTCCGCTCCAGTATGGCGTCCAGGTGGCTTTCAAGAAAGTCGAAATACCGGCTGTCGGCAATGATCGCGTGTTTGACGGATTCGACGAGACCCGCCCGGAATTGCCGTTCGTCCAGCGTGGCCAGCGCAGCCACGTCGATATAGACCCCCGCCGGGTGCCAGAACGCACCGAAGGCGTTCTTACTGAGGCTCGAATCCACGCCGGTCTTGCCGCCGACCGCCGAATCGGCCTGGGCCAGGGTAGTCGTCGGGATCTGCAAAATGGGAACACCCCTCTTGAAAATCGCGGCGGCGAACCCCGCGATGTCGCCGACCGTTCCACCGCCCAGAGCGACGACCAGGGTATCCCGGCCGAGATACGCCTTCTCCATCGCTTCTATGATCGAGACAGCCGTGTCGATGTTCTTGGACGCTTCGCCGGCCGGGCTGATGACGAACGTCGGAACGTCTCTGCCCGCCAAGAGCTTCTCCAAATGTCCGGCTGAAACGAGATTCTCATCGGTCACAACAAACGGATTGCGCCTGCTGAAATCCGCCTCGATTCGGGACCACAGCGAGCCGAGAATCTCCGTGCCGATCCGTATTGGATAGCTCGCCGCCGGCGAAGCCGGAATCCTAATCTCATGCTCTAACGTCATGTGGGTCCGTACCAAGCCCGAAAATCGAGATTCTGCCCCAGAACGAGACCAAAGTCGCTACACTGAGAGCATCGTCAGTACCGAAAACCGAAGAATATACCCGATTTGCGAGAGGTCGGCAAGCCCGTTTGTCAATACCGACAGACTAAGGTCCCTCGCCTCAGTCTCTTTTCCGCCTCCTGGACGCCGGGTTCCGCGTCCGTAGCCGGAGAATTGGCTTTGTTTCGCCTCGGCGCTGCCTGGGTGAGAAGCTCGTATTCCTTTTTCTCAAAAGGACTTAGCTCTTCCCGGGCCGCCGCAGATTGGCTTTGTTTTGCGCATTCCGTGGCGAGGGCGTCCCGCCCTCCGCAGGATGGCTTAGCCATTGCCGTCTCGTGGGCCGTGGTGAGGGCGTCTCGCCCTTGCGTCTCGTGGGCGTCTCGCCCGCGATAACTGATAGCCTCCGTCTCAGTGCTCTCGGACTGGTCCATCTTCCTCGCGTGCTGAAGTCTCTTCAACTCTGCCATTGTCCTGAACAGGCTCGCCTCGAGCCGCCGCTCGTACATCGACAGCCGCTCCAGCGCCCTGGCGCCCCCAAAGTCCCTCATTGCAACATAACCCAGAACCTGGTCGTCATAGCACTTATCCGAGTACTTCGACTTGTCGCAAGGCTTTCCCGTAATCAGCGTCTCGCTCAGCTCCGGCCACGTGTCGTTGATCTCCCGCCTGATCTTCACGTCAATCAACTCATTCTGCATCCGCTCGGTGCGTCTGAGCCGCCACGTGAGGCTGACGATCCGCCGGGCGAGCACGGACTCCATCACCCCGACGGGCGCCAGCTCGGCCAGCATCTCATCGCGAAAAGCGTCAAAATCCGCCTGATCTTCGCTGATAACAACGTCACTTTGTGCAAAGAGGCCGTGTTTCGTGGCATTTTTCGCCGCAATTGCTTTTCCTTCAGCCGTTCGCGGCCCGGTCGATTTCTGTGCATTGCGCCGATTGGCCAAAACCTGAGCTTGAGTCGCCATTGGGAATCCTCCAAGAAGAGATTTTCGATTTACGATTGACGATTTTCGATTGAAGACAGATGTGTGACTATGGGTTATTGTTCCCGCGCCCGCAGGACTGACGCGTATCGAGTAAGACTATTCACGAAACACTATTCACTATCGACTATCGTCATGTTAGGTGTGTATTATACTAAATTTTACACCCAATGTCAAGCGAAATTGTCATGTTAACGGCGGATATAAAACACTTCTTGTCAGCCGTAGGGAGGACACCTTAGGTGGAGCGAAGTCGAGAAATCTATTGAAATGACTCCGCGAAAGGGAGTGATTCGTGCAAATACGTGAAAATTAGTGGATAAATTGTCATTATATGTAAAATTATGTGAAGTTTTGTAAATAAGCGACACAAATTTCACGGTTCTTGAGCCAAAACCTAAATACTAACGACCAACGACTGTCTTTTGGCCACCAAGACACGAAGGCACGAAGAAATCGCCCATTGCTACCAAAGAATGGATCACAGACCTTAAATTCTCCCGCCGCTTCATCGACCACCCCGCGTTTACCGCTTACCGGACTACCAGCAGGACCAGGAGGGGTCCACGCCAAACTCCATTCGCCCTGCCACTGCGGAACAGCCTATCTGCTGGCAGCCCAATATGCGAAAGACGCAGCCCCAGGGAATCAGAGAGAGCCGACCGTTGATGACCGTACCGTGCCCTCTTAGGAAGACGCAATTTTAATTGTTAAGGGCTGACCCCGTCTCTGCCAGATTTCGTCCTGAGCCTTTCGAAGGATCTGATAGTAAAGTCTTTTAGGCCACGAAGACACGAA
>JARRQQ010000616.1:0-3169 GCA_037381725.1 Sedimentisphaerales bacterium | reverse complement strand
GGCCCGGCGGGGCAATGAAAGAGAGAAGTGAAGACTGACGATTCCGAAGATTCGTCGGTCTTCGCTTCTTTTGTGCGCACCCATCAAGCCGGAAAATCCGTGCAATCCGCTTGGCCAGCCGCTACAATCGTCCTCGTTAGAAGTACGCTAGAAGAACGAGGTCGCCAAGATGAGTTCGGGTCTACAAACCCTCGAGCAGAAAATGACGGCACGGAGCACGCTGCAAGTACATGATTGTGGCTTGACAGATTATCGCACGGTGCTCGAAATGCAGCTCGCGCTGCGTGCAGAAAGACAACAGAACGAGATTCCTGATACGGTTTTGCTGGTCGAGCATCCGCCGGTCATCACGCTGGGCGCTCGCCAAAGCCGCAATAAACTGCTGGTCAGCCGGGGGAATTTGACACGAAACGGCATCGACGTCGTGGACGTTCGCCGAGGCGGCGGCACGACCGCCCATAATCCCGGCCAGGTCGTTATCTACCCGGTCCTTCACTTGCCGTCTTTGGGTCTCTGCATCAGCGATTACGTCAGGAAGCTGGAGCTTATAGGCTTAGAATTGTTGCGACAGTTGGGCGTGGAGAGCGCGCGGAAGCCCGGCTCTCCCGGCCTCTGGGTGGAGGATCGCAAGATCGCCTCCGTTGGCGTGCGCGTCTCCCGGCTGACGACCTACCACGGCATGGCCATCAATATCCACAATGACCTGAGCATTTTCGATTCTATCGTGCCTTGTGGGATCGACAATGTTGAGATGACCTCCGTGTTGAAAGAGACGGGCAATCGGCCCTCCATGACAGAGGTCAAAGAGCGCCTGACGCCGCTCCTCAGAGCACATTTGTCGGGCGGCAAATAATGGATCACGAAGAGAGCCACGATCTGCACCCACACACCAAAAGATCTGGCACCCTACCCGCTTGGTTGCGGAGACGTCTTTCATCGAGCGGGTCTTTTCAACATACCGAGCGGGTCTTGACCACACTGAATCTCGATACGATATGCACTCATGCAAACTGCCCCAATCGAGGCGAATGTTGGTCCAGAGGCACCGCTACGGTCTTGATCCTCGGCAACGTATGCACGCGTAACTGCAAATTCTGCTCGGTGGTCCACGGTAAACCGGCCCCGCCTGATCCTACGGAGCCATCACGCCTGGCCCAGATGGCAGAGGCGATGTGCCTGAAATACCTCGTCCTCACCAGTGTCAATCGCGATGATTTGTCAGACGGTGGCGCAGACCACTTTCGCCTTTGCGTGGATGCCGTCAGGAAGCGATGCCCCGACATGCGGTTCGAGTTGCTCACACCCGACTTCCTCGACCACCAGGAGCAAGCTATCGCGATTATGGGTCGCTCTTTGCCTTTCGTGTTCGCCCACAACATCGAGACGGTTCCGTCGCTCTATCGTATGGCACGGTCCGGCGGCAACTACGAACGATCTCTGAATCTGCTCAGGATGGCGCGACAAGCCTATAAGGACATTCAGACGAAATCGTCGATCATGCTCGGATTGGGGGAAACGGACGCCCAGGTCGAGCGCGTTCTAAGGGACCTGCGCAGCGTCGGTTGCGATCGGCTCACGATAGGCCAGTATCTCAAACCTTCCAAGGACTCTCTCGACGTTGTCGAGTACATCCATCCCGAGAAGTTCGCCCACTGGAAGGGAAAGGCATACGACCTGGGTTTTTCCTGGGTCTACTCGGCTCCCTTCGCCCGCAGTTCTTACTTCGCCGAACAGGACGCCGAGACGTTGGCGTGAGTGGCTCTGACGGACCAACAGCGTTTGCAATGGGAAGCCGCACACCGAGATGTAGGGCGGAGCAATTTTTTGCGTTCGACTATTTGGCGGTTCACGTTTTCTGTGTTATACTTTATGTGGTGGCTACTGCCCATTCCTAAACACATCTCTTGGATTGGGCTCTTCATGAGGGGAGGAGGAAAACCGATGAGAGGATCCGTGCGCTCAAGGTCTAGCGGTGCCGTGCTCATCCTGTCCATGCTATTTGTTCTACTCTTCTCAGTGCTGGCGGTCAGCATGGCGGGGTTCAGCACCGCAAATATCCATATCGCCCAAAACCAGTGCCTGGCCGATAGCGCGAGGCACTGCGCGGAATCCGGTCTCGAGGTCCTGCGCTACTGGCTCAGCCGGGCCTCAATATCTGGCGCGACGGCGCCTGCCGAGAGATTCAATCAATTGGCCACGTGTCTTCAGGGCGAGCTGGTGGACGCATCCGTCACAAACCTGACCGTTTCCTACGACGGCTCCACGATAAGCCTACCGAACGTTACCCTCGACGGTGCGACCGGCCACTCCTTCTCAGCCACGATCTCACAAGCAGGCGCCGACGTGCTCCAGGTAGACGTGACGGGAACGTGCGGATCCGTCAGCCGCACGATACGAGCTGACTACGTCTTTGGTAACCGAGCCAATACGGTCTTTGAATTCGGGGTGGCCTCCCGAGGCCCGCTATCGCTGTCCGGCAACGTTGAGCTTGACGGTGTCAACATATCCGTTGAGTCGAACGCCTACATCGAAAGCGAAGACTCGATCCTGGCGCTGTCTATCGCCGGTAATTCTCAAATCGCGGGAAACGTGAAGATTGTCAATCCAATCGCCACTGTTGACATCCAGGGCGGCAACGCCGGCATCGGGGGCGACACCGGTCAGGAGGCCGTAGATAATCACGTCGAGTTCGGCGCTCCGCCGGCGGAGTTTCCCGAGCCAGACCCGGCGGCCTTCGGGCCTTACGTGACAAACGTCGTGGACGCAAGCACGGATACGTCCGTCGACGCAACATTCGAGAACGTAAGAATCGTAGCCGGAACGAACCCTACTTTCTCAGGCCACGTCACACTGAAAGGCGTTGTATTTGTCGAGACGCCCAATGTCGTGACGTTCGCTGGAGCCGTTGACGTGACCGCCATCGTGGTCGGCGATGGCGACTGGGCCGACGATTCCAGCACGAACCGGATCAGTTTCCTCGGCAACGTCCAGAGCTTATCGGTTAGTGAATTGCCCGTTGAAGAGCAGTTCGCGGAGGTGCGAGAGCAGACGGGTACCTTCGTCATGGCGCCTGGATTTCACCTGTCGTTCGGCGGCAACTTCTCGTGCCTCAGCGGTGCAATAGCCGGCAACGGCATCAATTTCTTCGGCAACGCGGGAGGAACGATCA
>JARRQQ010000615.1:0-6567 GCA_037381725.1 Sedimentisphaerales bacterium | reverse complement strand
CCCCGAAGAACTTCTTTGACAAATTACCTTCAAGTACTCCAAGGCTTCCGATCGACTACCACGTGATCTGTGACGACACTCACGCCTATCTTTTTTTCACCGGAGATAACGGCCGTTTCTATCGCTGTCGGACAAAGATCGAGGACTTTCCCAATGGCATGAGTGATCCGGAGATTGCCATCCAGGATAACCGAAACGACCTGTTCGAAGGCAGCATGACCTACAAGATGAAGGGAACCGATACTTATCTAACCATCATTGAAGCCTTGAGCCCGGCACGTTACTACCGTGCCTGGATCTCCAAAGACCTCAATGGTCCGTGGACGCCTGTACCGGGTGCCGACTCGTGGGAGACACCTTTCGC
Organism: Sedimentisphaerales bacterium; assembly: GCA_037381725.1. GTDB lineage: Bacteria > Planctomycetota > Phycisphaerae > Sedimentisphaerales > Anaerobacaceae > JAFGTG01. Next base: position 6,203 of record JARRQQ010000615.1, on the reverse strand, counting down.
AGGTATCAACAACGTCACATTCGCGGATGGTGTGGCACCCTGGACGCGGGACATCAGTCATGGGGAGTTGCTTCGAGACGGATATAACGAAACACCAACCATTGACCTCAACAATCTTCGGTTTCTCTACCAGGGCCGTGATCCGGCGATTAACACAAGGTACCATCTGTTGCCCTATCGCCTCGGTCTGCTGACGGTGGATCGTTCCAGCAAGCAGGACTAACAACATGATTCCAATGAAAACCTATGTCCCTAAAATCGATGTAGCAGTCTTTCTGACCGTTACGATGGCCGTTAACTTATTCGCTGCTGCTTCCAGGATTACAGTTACGCCGGAGCAGCCGGTAAAATTTGTCCCGTTAAGAAACATAAGGTTGCTTGAGAGTCCTTTTTCCGAAGCGGTTGAAATCAATCGTCAATATCTCCTTGCTCATGATCCCGACCGGTTGCTTGCTCCGTTCCGTCGTGAAGCAGCCCTGGAGCCCAAGGCTCAGCCTTACGGCAACTGGGAGAGCATGGGACTCGATGGACATTCAGCGGGACACTACCTCTCAGCGATTTCACTGATGACTGCAATCGGTGCCGATCCGGACGGCGAGTTTCATCGTCGCCTCGATTATATGATAGACGAACTCGCGATTGTCCAAAAGACCAACGGCAACGGTTATCTCGGAGGGATTCCGGGCAGCAGAGACTATTGGAGTCGTGTTGGCGAGGGCCAGGTCGAACTCATGCGGCGCAAATGGGCTCCGTGGTACAACCTCCATAAGATGTTCGCCGGGCTCAGGGATGCTTACCTTCACGGGGGCAACGAAAAGGCTCGTGACCTGCTCGTTCGCTATGGAGACTGGTGCGAAAAAGTCACGTCAGGCCTGACCGACGCGCAGATGCAGCGAATGCTCGATACAGAGTACGGCGGTATGAACGAGACGCTGGCCGATATCTATGCGATTACCGGAAACAAGAAATATATCGAGCTGGCCAAACGTTTCAACCACCGAGCCATTTTCGATCCCCTGGAGAATCACCAGGACCGGCTTACCGGCCTGCATGCCAATACACAGATTCCAAAGATAACCGGAATGGAGCGTATTGCGGCCCTGGTCCACAATGAAAAGTTGCACACCGGCGCCGGGTTCTTCTGGGAAACCGTCACGCAAAACCGCAGTGTGGCCTTTGGCGGCAATAGCGTCAGTGAGCATTTCAATGATCCCAGGGACTTCGGCCGCATGATCGAGCACAGGGAAGGACCGGAAACCTGCAATACCTACAACATGCTCAGGCTCACTAAAGAGCTTTTCAAGGCGGAACCCAAAGCCGTCTATGCCGACTTTTACGAGCGTGCGCTTTACAATCATATCCTGGCCTCCATCCATCCAAGAAAACCCGGATACGTCTATTTCACCCCGATCCGGCCGGACCACTACCGGGTGTATTCCCAGCCTGAGCAGGCATTCTGGTGCTGCGTTGGCACCGGTATGGAGAATCCCGGAAGATACGGCGAGTTCATCTATGCTAGGGCCAGAGACGGGTTGTATGTGAATCTCTTTATCCCCTCGGAACTCTCAGTGCCAAATATCGGAGTGGTTCTCAGGCAGGAAACGACGTTTCCGGATGAGGCGAGTACGCAGCTTAAGCTTCAACTCAAGAAACCGGTGGTCTTTACTCTGAATATCCGCCATCCCATCTGGGTCAGCAAGGACGATTTTGCGGTCAAGGTCGACGGCCGATCCGTTGATGTTGACTCGACTTCGTCTTCCTACGCCTCGATTCGCCGCGAATGGAAGAACGGTGATACGATTGACGTGGAGCTTCCCATGCACACGCGAGTGGAGCGTCTGCCCGACGGCTCTGATTGGGTGGCCATTCTGTATGGCCCGATCGTACTGGTTAAGCCCGACGGTACTGATAATATGGACGGTTTGTTTGCTGATGACGGTCGAATGGCGCACGTGGCACATGGTCCGATGATTCCGCTCGACAAGGTTCCGGCCCTGCTCGCAACGGAAGAGGAGGTGATCTCGCATGTGGTTCCGGATCGTTCAGCCGGGTCACTGCACTTTCGCATCATGAATGTGATCGAACCGGCCGAGCCCGAGGGCCTGCCGCTGGTGCCGTTCTTTCGTCTGCACGAACGACGTTACCAGATGTACTGGGAACTGAAGTCATTATGAAAAAGAATCATTTATATATTGTTATAACATTATATAGTCTTTTGGCTTTGGTCTCGGTTCAGGCTGAACCTGCGCGAAATCCCGTCATCTGGGCCGATGTTCCGGATGTTGCTGCTATCCGTGTGGGTGAGAACTATTACATGAGCAGCACGACCATGCATATGAGCCCGGGGCTGCCTATCATGAAGTCAAAGGATCTGGTCAACTGGAATCTGATAGGCTATGCCTACAACCGACTGGTCGAAAACGATGCGATGAACCTGGAAAACGGCAAGAGCTGTTACGGCCGGGGTACCTGGGCCAGTAGCTTGCGTTGCCATAACGGCACCTACTATGTGTCAACGTTTTCAGGCACGAGCGGCAGGACCCATGTCTACTCAACTACGGATATTGAAAAGGGCGATTGGAAAGAGACTTCATTTGAACCGTCACTGCACGATCATTCTCTGTTCTTCGATGACGATGGACGCATCTATATGCTCTACGGGGTCGGGGACCTTCGAATGGTAGAGTTGGAGCCGGATCTGTCGGGCATAAAGAAGGGCGGGTTCAATGAAGTGGTTATTAGAAATGTCATTGGGGTGGCCGGTCGTAATACTGGTCTGCGGGGTGATCAGGAATGCAATTGCCGTATCGGGTCGAACTACCGGCTTGCGGGGTGAGGGTTCGCAATTACGCAAGATCAACGGCAAGTACTATGTCATGAATATCATATGGCCTCGGGGTGATATGCGTACGCAGGTTGTTCATCGTGCCGACAATATACCCGGCCCATACGAAGGCAAGGTGATCCTCCATGACCAGGGTGTCGCCCAGGGTTGCCTGATCGACACACCGGACGGCAAGTGGTATGCCCTTCTTTTCCAGGATAACGGCTCGGTCGGCCGCAGCCCCTGGCTGGTGCCAGTTCAATGGGAGGACGGCTGGCCGGTCTTGGGTGTCGACGGAAAGGCTCCCATAAGGCTCGATATCGATGATAAAGAAAAAGGGCTTGGCAATATCGTGGCTTCCGATGAATTTAATCGAAAGCCCGGCGAGCCGCTACTCTTGGCCTGGCAATGGAATCATAACCCCGACAACCACTTCTGGTCGATTGGTGAACGCGCAGGCCACCTGCGGCTGACCACTGGACGAGTGGACAACAGTGTGCTGAGAGCCCGTAATACGTTGACCCAGCGGACCTTCGGCCCGGTCAGTTCCGCAACCACGAAGATCGATATCGCCCAAATGAAAGACGGTGACTGCGCGGGCCTGATCGCTTTGCAAAGGAAATACGGCTCAGTATGCGTCAAAATGGAGGGCGCCCACAAGTCGGTCGCCATGTTTAGTGCGCAATCCGATCAGGTCGAGGAAGTCGAGAGCATTCCGCTGTCGCAGTCAACTGTGCATCTCAAGATCGAGTGCGACTTCAGAAACCGAACGGACAAGGCATATTTTTACTATAGCCTCGACGGCAAAACATGGACAAAGATAGGCACAATTCTACAGATGTCCTACACCTTGCCACACTTTATGGGCTATCGCTTTGGGCTGTTCAACTTTGCAACTAAAACTACCGGCGGATTCGTGGATTTCGACTACTATCGTGTGAGCGATAAGATTAGCGTGCAATAACTGCGTTATGAAGGCTCTGTAGTCGACATTCACTTTGCAGGAGATAATAATCGCAATGTTCCAAGAAAAAGAGCCAGCGATTTTGTGCAAAGGCATACCAGTATGGCTTCTCTTGAAGCCGCCGTTGCCGATGCCTTTGGAGAACTACAGCAACACCTGGAGACAGTGTTGTCCTTGGCATACAAAAGATCAATGAAATTACATAAAATCGCTTAGTTAGGGTGATAATAGCATTCACATAGGTCATCCCGGATGTCACGTGCCTTTTCTAGCACAGTACATTGAAGACTACGGTCATACTGAATATTTTGCCTTTGGCCTAGAATCTAACATTTTTTGGGACCTGAACTGGTGAAAATCAGGATGTGTGGAGTCATTTTGGAGACACGATGTACCCATGTCTGCGCGACGTTTTTGCGAGCCTAATGTCACTATTAAACAACTTCTTTTTGCGCCAGTTGTGCCCACTGATTTCATGGAAGTTATCTGCTTTCTAATCTCTTCTCCTCTGCTTCAATTTCCTCCCACGACGGCGCACACCAGAGGTAGAGGTCCCCTTCGCTCTCGCTGCAGGCTGCCAGCCACCTGCCGTCGGGCGAAAAGACCACAAATCTAAACACAGTACTCTTACCTGGGAGTGTAATAAGCTCGCGGTAAGTTGACAAATCCCAGAGTCTAACAGCGTCCTGGCTAGTCCCACCACCAGTGACCAGCCGTTTGCCATCAGGAGAGAACACCACCCCCTGTGCTCCGAGTAGGTGAGCTCTGAATAAGGTGACCAAGGTGAATGAGGATGGATCCCAAAGCGCCACAGTACCGTATACGGACGCACTGGCGAGACGAGAACCATCGCCAGAGAAGGTGACTTGCATTGTTCGTTGACCGCCGCTTTTCGTTTCCAGTAGTTCCCCAGTCTCGGCGTCGAGCCAGCACACATTGCCCGAACCTGTACCGAATGCCAAGAGGTGACCATCCGGCGAGAGGTCTATCGGCCACCAGTACTCGTTCGACGTAACGGGAAGTTTCACCACAGAAGCTCTGTCAGCTTGCCACGTGAGAGCATCCCACCAGATAGCCATTCCTGCTACATCAAGAGAGAGCAACCGCGTGCCATCAGCTTGGAAGCGGAGGAAGGTAATTCGTTCTTTGTGGCCATCCAACTCCGGCAGGTGCAGGAGGCAACGTCCGGCACGGGACCATACACGGATCTCCCCAGCCTTACCTCCGCTTACTAGCAAAGCCCCATCCGGTGAAAAGGTGACAACCTCAACGTCGGCGCCCAGCTCGGCGATCTGCTCTATTTCTTTTTTGGGCGTGTCAAGGTCAAGCAGGCTGACACACCCGGCTCGTGGTACCGCCAGTACCCCGCTGTCCGGAGCGAAGGCAGGCCGAGCCCAGTGACCCAATGGAATCCGTCTCGGTATCTCTTCTTCGGGCTGGGGGACAGCACTCCAGAACGCAACGACGCCGTCCTTGCAGGCGCTCACGAGTGTGGTACTGTCCGGTGAAAGTGCCAATCCTATGACTTCATGGCTACTGCCACGGAGCGTTGCCAGACACTGTTGCTGCCCTACATCCCAGATCCGGATGGTCTGGTCGCCGCTGCACGAATAGAGCAGCCGACCATCTTTGGAAAAGACCATATCAGCTATCCAGGAGGTGTGCCCTTCCAGCGCTCCGAGGGGTTTGCCGGAGGCGGCATCCCAAAGTCGGATCGGGCCACCGTTCCAACCACTGCCACTGGCAATGACCGAACCATTCGGCGACCATGCGACGGAGATTATGCCTTCGTAGTGGGCTTCCGGGGCCTGTCAATCACCTGAAGGCGACCAGTATGATCCCCGATGACCAAGGCCTTGCCGTCCGGTGAAAAGTCCAAATCGCCGAAAAGCGACTCACCGATCACTGCGATGAAAATCCGGCGAAAAACGGTCCGTTGGTCAACTTCCCACACGGTGACTTCACCAGGAGAGTTCACGCTTGCGAGCCGAGCTCCGTCAGGCGAGAACTTGCATACTTGGACATTACCAGCAAGGGCAAGTTGGCCGGCGGGATCCCAAGTGCCGGTCCGCCAGAGTCGAATTTGGTTTCCCGCGTCGGTTGCCAACAAATCGCCGCGAGGTGAGAATGCCACAAGGGAGCCTTCCTTAGGCTGAAGCGTGGCAATTCGCTTGCGGCCAGGCACATCCCAGATATCTATGAAGTCGGGCATAGCCCCACCCACGGCCAGCACTCTGCCGTCCGGAGAATACGCCACCGAGAAGGCCGAAGGTGGATAGCGGCAGAGTACGCCGAGGGCATCGCTTTGGCACTCCTGCCACAGGTAACGCCACTCCCACCCCCGCAGATCGACCTCGTCGGGAGCAGGTCGATGGGTCTCCAGTAGTGGTCGGGCACGGCCCATGTCGTTCATCG
>JARRQQ010000614.1:0-7912 GCA_037381725.1 Sedimentisphaerales bacterium | reverse complement strand
TGGCCGCCCTGGGCAGGCACACGGGCCTGCCCGGACAATGAAGGAGAGCAGAAGATGGGTATTCAAGATATCACGCGCAGGAGGTTTTTAGCGTCGAGTTGTCTGGCTGTCTCCGGCGCGGCAGTGGGATTGGGTGCGAGGAGAGTCTTGGGCGGAGAAAGCTCGCGAGCTCTCGACGTGCCGAACATCAATCCGGGGTACATCGGCCCTCAGTTCTTCGACGAACGGGAGAAGCAAGCCCTGATGGAGGTTATGGAAACCGGCTCTCCTTTCCGTTATTGGGGTCCGGGCAAGCCGACGAAGGTCGTGCACTTCGAAGAGAATTTTGCCAAGACCATGGGGACGCGCCTTGCCCTGGGTGTGACGTCGGGCACGGCGGCGCTGGATTGCGCGACAACCGGCCTGGACGTCGGACCGGGCGACGAAGTGATCGTCCCGGCGTACACTTGGTGGTCCGACTATACCTGCGTGGTCCACGCGGGGGCCTTACCTGTCTTTGCCGACATCGACAATACCCTCAATATCGACCCCAAGGATTTCGAGCGAAAGATCACCCCTCGGACCAAAGCCGTGATTGCGGTCCATCTGCTCGGCGGACCCTGTGACATGGACCCGATCATGGACGTGGCCCGCAAGAAAGGCGTGGCTGTTCTGGAGGATTGCGCGCAGTGCGTGGGCGGTTCCTATCGTGGAAAGAAATTAGGCTCCATCGGCGACGTAGGCATCTACAGTTTCCAGATCAATAAGGTCATGACCTCGGGCGAAGGCGGCGCCGTGGTCACGAGCGACCCGCTCATCTACGAGCGCGCCGCTCGCTTTCACGATATGGGCACGATCCGCCGGCTCTTTCTGGACCGCTCCGGTCCAAGCCAGGTGGAAACCTTCGCGGGTGAGAACTTCAGGATGAGCGAGCTGACCGGGGCCGTACTCGGCGCGCAGTTGACCAAGCTTGATATGATGCTTTCACAACTACGCGGCAACGCCAGCGCCATTTACGACGGCATCAAGGACCTCCCCGGTATCCGGCTGCGTCGCCGGCCCGATCCTGAAGGGGATATCGGTTACAGTGTCTTCTTCGAGATGAAAGACAAGACCATGCGCGATCGGTGCATCCGGGAGCTGAGGAATAGAAAGGTCCCGGCGGGCACGCTCTCCGGCTCGGTCCTGCTGCCCGTCCAGGAGTCCGTCATCAATAAACGCGCCCGCCATTCGGATTGGCCGTCGTTCAACACCCCGCGCGGCAAGCAGATCACTTACGGGCCGGACTGTTGCCGACAAACGCTGGGGGTTTACGACCGGTTCGTTCAGGTCCGCGTCGGACCGAAGTATACGCAGCGAATCAACGATTATATCATCGACGCGGTTCGCGAGGTTTATCAGACCTTGGCGTAATCTCTTATTTGGGAGTTCAAGATGTCAAAACGAATAAACGTTCTGGAATTGATCCTTTGTCTTTCTGCAAGCGTTGTCGTCTTTGGGGCGGGCAAGAAAGACTATCCGCCGAGACTGAGACGCTCGGAGAGTTTCTTAGGTGTGCATTTTGATTTTCACGCCGGGGACGACTGCACGGAGATCGGAAAGGGCGTGGACAGCGAGATGGTGGAGTATATCATCGACAAGGTCAGACCCGACTACATTCAATGCGACTGCAAAGGCCACCCGGGACGTTCGAGCTACCCGACGAAGGTGGGCAACCCCGCGCCCGGGTTCGTCAAAGACCCGTTGAAGATCTGGCGGCAAGTAACGGCGGAACACGGCGTCGCGCTCTACATGCACTACTCGGGCGTATGGGACTCGAAAGCGGTGGAGCTCCATCCCGAGTGGGCGCGGATCAACGAAAAGGGCGAGCCGGACAAGCGGCTCACCTCAGTTTACGGACCCTACGTCGATAAGCTGCTGATCCCGCAGTTGGAAGAGCTATCGGATGTGTATGGCGTGGACGGCGTCTGGGTGGACGGCGAGTGTTGGGCCACCGAACGCGATTATGCGGATACCGTCATCAAGGCGTTTCAAAAACAATTCGGTACAAAGGCAGTGCCTCGCAAGCCGGAGGACCCTTACTGGTTCGAGTTCTCAGAATTCTGCCGGGATGGATTTCGCCGGTATCTCAATCACTACGTGACGGCGCTGCACGAGCACAATCCGAAATTTCAGATTGCGAGCAACTGGATGTACAGCTCGATGGTGCCGGAGCCGGCCACGATCGACGTGGACTTCATCTCAGGCGATTTCTCGCCCACGGACAGCGTCAACACCGCTCGCTTCGAGGGACGCTCCATGGTCCACCAGGGCAAACCGTGGGACCTGATGGCGTGGAGCTTCACCCGAACGGACGGGCAATTCTGCACGAAGAGCATTCCGCAATTAGAGCAGGAGGCGGCTGTCGTTCTGGCGCTGGGAGGCGGCTTCCAGGCGTACTTCCCGCAGCGGCGGGACGGCTCGGTCCGCAAATGGCAAATGGACCTGATGGGCGAGGTGGCGAAGTTCTGCCGGGCACGACAGCAGATTTGTCATAAAGCCACGCCCGTCTCCCAGGTCGGTCTGATCTATTCCGGCAAGGCGTTCTATCGCAAGGCACGCAAGCTCTTTGCCGCTTACGGAGGCGAGGTGGTGCCGTTGCGCGGCGTTCTCCAGAGCTTGCTGGAATCGCAGAACGTCGTGGACATTGTAATGGAGCATCACCTGGCCGGCCGGGCGCAGGATTATCCGTTGCTTGTTTATCCGGAGTGGGAGTACATCGATCCGGCGTTCAAAAAGGACCTGCTCGATTACGTTTATCAGGGCGGCAATTTGTTAGTCGTCGGTCCGCGAGCGGCGGCGCTGTTCGAGAAAGAGTTGCGCGTGGCTCTTCAGGGCGAGGCTGCCGAAAGAGTCAACGGATTGGAGTACGGCGGCTGGGTCGCGGGGATTAAGTCTCTCTTCCAAAAGGCTGAACTCTCCAGGCGCGCCAGGCCCATCGGCAAGGTCCACCCGGACAACGACGTGGAAAGCCCGTCGGAACCGGCGGCGTCCATCACCAGCTACGGTAAGGGCAAACTGGCCGCGACGTACTTGAATCTGGGCGAGCGTTATCGCAACGGCGGTACGACGGTCGGCCGGGAGTTCTTGCAGGCCCTGGTGCGGGAGCTGATGCCCGAGCCATTAGATCCCTGCCGTGGGGCCGTTGCACGTTGCCATCCGCTATGACAAGAAGCCGGACAAGGTGACGTTGGAGCCGGGCGGCCGCCGAGTGGATTACGTCTATCGCGAAGGTAGGATTCACGTGACCATCCCGCGATTGGCGATTCACGAGATTATCGTCGTCCAATGAGCCACGCGGGAGCGTCACTCGAATCGGCTCGATAACGGCTCACGCGAAGTCTTGCAGTAATTGCAGCAGTTTTCGGTCGAGTTTGTGGCCGTGAAAGTCTTCGTATGCGACGTCTTTTCGGCCGGAGTCGAGAATCCCGAACGAGCCGCGAAAATTCCAGAGGGCCAAGCCGATGCCGTGGCCAGTGAGGATTTCCAGGACGTCACGGAGCCAGGCTAAGACGACCTTGTGCGGCGTCTTGTTGTACGCCCCGCCTTCGCCGCAATGAACGCCTACGCCCATCCGGGCCAGGTCGGCCCATTTTTGGTAGTGCTGTTCGAGGCGCTTGCGGTCCCAGCCGTTGCCGGGCCAGACCGGCTCGGGGAAATTCGCACTGTTGACCCAGGAAGCGCCGTAGTGGCTGATGAACATCGGCTGGTAAGCCCGCGTGCTCTGGCCGATGCCGAGGTCCGCCAATTCCGGCACCGGCTCATTACCCCAGCTTAGCCCATCGGCCACGATGATACGGTCGGGATTGATTTCGCGAATCGCCTTGACCGTCGTCCGCACAACGCGTTCGTGGTCGGCCCGGCTCATCCGGGCACCAACGGACGGTGGCTCGTTGATCAGGTCGAAGCTGAGCTTGTCCCTTGAGATGCTTTTGTATCGCTTAGCCATCAACTGCCAATGAAAACAGAACGCATCGAGCGCCGTTTTGTCCTTCCATAGGCTGTGCGGCTCGGTGAACTCTCGATTAACGGAATAGCCGGGCCCGCGATGGAAGTTCAGGCTCACGTGCAAACCATATTTGTTGGCCAGCTCGACGCCACGGTCGAGCTTTTCGAGCATCGGCTCGTGAATCTTGTAGTCGTCCCCGTCCTCGATCCACAACCGGTAGCACGACGGGAACCGCACGAAATCGAAGCCGAGGTCCCGAATCCACCGGAAATCATCCTCGGGGAAATCGCCTCTGCTGTGCATCGTGAACATATCCAGCAGATTGAACCCTCGCCAACGGGGCAGAGCCGTCTGGGCAACGGATTTCCCGGCTTTCTGCTCTTTCACCTCTCGTCCATACCCCGGCAGCGCCGCCGCAGCCGCTCCCGCCGTCACCATCTTCAAAAATCCCCGTCGATTACGTTCCATGAGACCTACTCCATACTAAGAAACTGCTGCATTCCAAGATTTCCCTACATTATCTGCAGAACGCCCAAGATGTCAAATCGGTAGGGGCGGCCCCGCGTGGCCGCCCCGGGCAGGCACACGGGCCTGCCCCTACGTGGCCGAATGCGTTTTTGACATTTTTCGCGCGAGTTGTCCCTTTTTGGGCTTGTTGTGCGTAATGTTTGTGGAATCGAGGATGTTGGTTGATACCACGGCTATGAACTGTACGGATGTAGAAAGACAGATAGAGTTGTACGTTTTGGGCGGCGCCGATGGGATCGAGGCCCGGCAGATCGAACAGCACCTGCGCGGCTGCCCGAACTGCCGGCTCTTGCAGCAAGAGTGCGAAACTATTCTGCTGTCTGTAGGGGCGGCCCGCCGTGGCCGCCCTGGGCAGGCACACGGGCCTGCCCCTACGGTAGGCGGGGTTCGGCCGGCGGTCCGGCTCTCACTGAGAAACGCGGGCGCACAAAGAAGATTCCGCATAGTTGCCTCAATAGCTGCTGCTCTTGTTCTGGCCGCGACGATATGGCATATTTGGCTGGGCAATGACAAGAGCTTTGGCAAAAAGCCGCAACGGTTGCCATGGGAGCCACGGAGGCTGATGACATCGTCATCCGGGATGGGACAATTTTCCTTTTAGTGGACAACGGCGCCGGGCAAGCCGTCAGTGCCGTGAGGACCGATTCCGGCGAGACTCTGTGGCAGTCGGAACTGGGAAGCTGCGGCTACTTAGCGGCGGATGACGAACGTGTCTACTGCGTTGCTCTGGCGGACCAGGCGAGGCTGCACTTATTGGCACTCGACGCGAAAAACGGGCGTCCCCTATGGGCTTTTGGGACCCCGCAGACCACCAGCGCCCTCTATGGAACCTCGAAACCGACGGTCATGCCCGGCCATCGCGTCTGCTGGGTGCACGAAGGGAGCGCTTATGTGATTGATGCCCGGACCGGCGAGCAGATTTGGTCTCGGACGTTTCCGGAGGAAAGAAACCTGTCTCAGGCGGCGGTCATCGGCCGGAAGGTATACGTGGCCGGTCGGAACGGCATTTACTGTCTCGCCGGCGCCGATGGCGTAATCTGCTGGCACCTTGCGAAACATTCCGATTCATGGTTTGCGGCGAAACCTCTGACGGCGGTCGGCCGCGACAGACTATTCGTGGTTACGGGAACTCGCACCGGCAAGAGCCTCATTCAATGTATCGACACGTCCACCCGGCGATCTCTGTGGCAGAAGACCGTGCCCAGAGTCTCTCACGTGCGCGCCGATTCGGCTAATGTGTACCTCCGTTGCCAGCGGGTTTTAGCGCTGGACCAGGCGGATGGTGAGCGGCTTTGGACGATTGAGGCGACTGGTTGCAGTCCCATCACAGCCTGCGCTGATACGGTTTGCTTTATTGATAGTGCCCGGGAAGGCTCGCTCGTGGCCGCTCGCTGTAGCAACGGCGAGGTCGTGTGGAAGGTTCCCGGACTGCATTCCTGTAATGCTTTTGTCAAAGTGGGTCAGCACGGCTATCTCAAGACGAATGACAACGTTGTTCTGGCCTTTGCATTTGATTCATAGGAGAGTAGGAGAAAGACTATGGCACAGAGATGGTTCATTTATATGGTTCTCATGTGTGTTGTGCTTTGGGCTTCAGTGGCTCCGGCGGCGGAGCCTAACAGTCCCGATGAGTCCGAGAGCACTACACTGCCGGAAGTCACCGTTACCGCTCCGGGCGGCTACGGCTTCACGACCCTGCCGGAACGGGACCTCATCGAGCGTCCTTTCACCGAGTCGCCCGGATTAGTGACGGCTACGAGCACGGTCGGCCGGAAGGAAATCGAACAAATGCACGCCTATTCGGTCATAGACGCCCTCAACTATATTCCCGGCGCCTGGACGGAAACACGAGGACGAAAGGTCAAGAAGTTCTTTTCGGTTCGAGGACAGAGATACCCGTATCCCGGTTATTGCATTGACGGGGCGTGGTTCAGGGAATTCCACGAGATAGACTATTATCTCAGTGCCGCGAATTTCGACCGGATCGACGTCGTGCGCTCCAGTAGCGCCATGATGCTGGGACCGGGGGGCATCACCGGAATGGTTAACCTGATTCCCCGAAGCTATACGGAAAATGAAACGCAAATCGACACGCTTTACGGCACGCTCAACACCTTGCGAAGTAACGTTACGCGTGGAGAAGCCGGTGAGAACTACAACTATGGGATTAGCGCCGGGTATTACCATACGGACGGCTCCAGTGACATGAACGCCAGGGAGAACATGACGAACCTTTACGGCCGGATCGAATATCAGTTGACCGACGACGTGACCTTGTCGTGGTTCAATTTTGGCCTTATAGGAGACCGGCAGCTCAAGCTCGCTCAACCGCCGGCTTCGACCACTCTCCAGACCCGCAGAGACAGTTTCGATCCGATGTACACTTATGTGACCGTCGCCAAGATCCGGCACGACCCGGGAGATGGAAGCTCAACGGAAGTGCTCGGCAACTATGGCGGACGGCGCTTCGACGGGCATCGGAGCGGCAGTAGCGACTGGCTGGAGGAAGATTATGAATACGGAACGAGCTTCATTCACAGCCAGGAGCTGACGGAAGAAAACACACTCCGTTACGGAGCCTTGTACGATCGCTGGGTGTCGCCGACGGGCAAACGGTTTTACGTGGGCCGACCGGGGGACATCCGCACGTATTCGGGCGTGGTTGTAGACGAGCACGATTTCGGCAGGCTGGACGCGAGCATCGGCTATCGCTGGACCCAGGAGCACATCCAGCGGTTCGGCGGCTTCAACGTGGAAGGCAGTGCGTCGGGACTCAGATCTGTGGAAGTGTATGACAAGTGGGGCGATCCTCTTCACGGGGTCAATCTGGGAGCTTCGTACGAGCTCACGGAAGACAAGACTGTGTATGGCAACGCGGCCTGGGGGCAGCTCTCGCCTCAGCCGGGCATGTTAGACGCGAATCTGCAAACACCCGGCAACGAAGACAGGTACAAATTCGATCTGGGTCTGAGGAAGCTTCTCGATGGTTTCGGCCAGGCCAGTGTCACGGGTTTCTACGTGCGTCAGAATGACGCAGCGCTGATCACCAGCAGCACGGTGACTGTCAACGGCGAGCCTTTCGCTCTGTTCGAGAATGCCGACCGCAAAAACTACGGCGTTGAGGTGGACGTCCAGACCAACCGGTTCAAGAACGGCCTTCAATTCTTCGGCAATGTGACGGCCATGAAGACCAAGCGAACCTATTCCGGCGACTGGAAAACGGACGACGAGATTCCCGATGTCGTTGTGGGCGGGGGGGCTTCGTACGCGATCAAGAAGGTCGAGTTCCTGGTATTCGCCAAGCATCTTTCCAGCTATGAAAACGAACGATTTACGGCAACCGGAGTACCGGCGCCGCTTGGTGATTTCGTCGACTTGGGCGCCCAAGTGACGTACAGGCATGATAAGGACACTGAG
>JARRQQ010000613.1:0-3218 GCA_037381725.1 Sedimentisphaerales bacterium | reverse complement strand
TCGGTGAAAACGCCGTGAAGGTGCCTCTTGGGGTCCTCTCGCATTCCGGCCAGGAGCTCGACGTACATTCTCGCCACCCGCTCGGGCGTGCATTTCAATCCTTCACGGTCCGTCTCCTCGCCAATCGCAGCGAGAATTTCGCCGACTGCTTTCTCAATCTTGTCGGTGTCTACTTCATCGTTCATTTTTTCTTCGTTTTTGCCAGATTAACAAGGTAAGTGGTCAGCAGTCTGACGCCGTAGCCGCTGGCGCCCTCGGCCGCGTATTCGGTCGCCTTCTCGAAGTTCCAGACGCCCGCCATGTCGAGGTGCGCCCACGTCGTCTCGCCGACGAACTGGCCCAGGAACGCCGCCGCGGTGCACGCCCCACCCCATCGGCCGCTGACGTTCTTCAGGTCCGCGATCTTGCTCTTCATTTCCTTGGCGTACTCTTCGCCGCTCGGCATGGGCCAGACCTTCTCGCCGCAATCCTCTGCGGCTTTCTGCAGTTGCTTTACTAGCTCATCGTTGTTGCCCATGAGCCCGGCCATGTACTTGCCCAGCGCCACGACGCACGCGCCGGTCAACGTGGCGATGTCGATGACAACGTCGCACTTCTGTTTGACGGCGTAGTGCAGCCCGTCGCATAGGATCATCCGGCCCTCGGCGTCCGTGTTCTGGACTTCCACCGTCTTGCCGCTGAAGGTGTTGACGATATCGCCCGGCCGATAGCTCGATCCGCTCGGCATATTCTCGGCGGACGGCACGATACCGAGTACGTTCAGGGGCAGGCCCAGTTCCTTCACGGCTTTCATCGTTCCCAAGACCGCAATGCCGCCGCACTTGTCCAGTTTCATTTCATCCATGTTCGCGGACGGCTTGATACTGATCCCGCCGGAGTCGAAGGTGATGGCCTTGCCAACGAGGGCGACGGTCGGATACTTACTTGCGTCCTTCCTGGAGGGGATATATCTTAGGACGATAAATCGTGGCTTGTTTTGCGAACCTGAGCCGACGGCGAGCACGCCACCCATGCCTTTGGCCGCCATTTGCTTCTCGTCGAGGACCGTGCACGTTAGTGTCTTAGAGCCGCGAGCCAGCTCCTTCGCGGTGGCGGCTAATACGGCCGGACTGGCAACGTTGGCGGGGCGATTCCCCATTGTCCGGGCGAAGCTTTGAGCCTTGCCGATAACGGCCCCGCTGGCGAGTCCTTCTTTTAGCTGCTTTAATGTCTGCGCATCAGGGTCGACCATCTCGACCTTGAGTGAATCCAATCGTCCGTTTTCGCTCTCCGTGATGTACTCGTCGTATCGGTAGCTTCCGAAACAAGTGCCTTCGGCGCACGCCTGTCCCATCGCGGCTATATCGAACTTGCGACCGAACACCTTGTGCAAAGCCAGACCGACGGTTTTCGCTTTGTTTTCCACCGACTTCTTGGCCGCGTGTGCCGCCGCCATGCGGAGCGTGTCCAGCGTCGCCTTCTTCTTGTCGCCGAGGCCGACCAGGAGAATTCTCTTGGCGCCCACGCGCTCATTGCCGTAGACAACGGCGCTCGTTCCCTCTTTGCCCTTGAAGTCGCCCAGCTTGATCAGACGCCTGATCGGGCCATTGAGTTTGCCATCGAGCTCTTTGTTTACCTTGTCCAGCTTCTCAACGTCGGAAAACAATCCGACCGCGAGCATATCGGTTTTGCACTGGCTGAAATCAACCTTCCGTGCCCTTAGTTCGACCTCGATGATCTCTTTCATCCCTTTTGACCTGCTTTCGTATCCTTGCTTTTGTTCTGACTGCTTTTTGCTCGGTATCGGAGATAGCTCTCGATGAATTCATCGAGGGCTCCGTCCAGAACGGCCTCCACGTTGCCGACTTGCAAATCGGTGCGATGGTCCTTGACCATCTGATAGGGCTGGAGCACGTAGCTTCGTATCTGGCTGCCCCAGGCGATTTCGCCCTTGCTGCCGTAGAGCTTGGCGATCTGGTCGTCGCGCTTTTGCTGTTCGAGCATGTACAGCTTGGCCTTGAGCATCTTCATGGCCTGGGCGCGATTGTTGTGCTGGCTTCGTTCGTTCTGGCATTGCACCACGATGCCGGTCGGCTCGTGGGTGATCCGCACGGCTGAACTGGTCTTGTTGACGTGCTGGCCGCCGGCGCCGCTGGCGCGATAGAAGTCGATCCGCAGGTCGTCGTCCTTGATTTCGATGTCGATATCCTCGTCGAATTCCGGCATGACGTCCACCGCCGCGAAGCTGGTATGCCGCCGTTTGTTCGCGTCGAACGGGCTGATCCGCACGAGGCGGTGCACGCCGGTCTCGCACGAGAGCTTGCCGAAGGCGAACGGCCCGCTAACCCGCAGCGTGATCGAGCGAATCCCGGCTTCCTCGCCCGGGGTAATATCCAGCTCCTTGTAGTCGTACTTGTTCGCCTCGAAATACCGCGTGTACATCCTCAGCAGCATACTGGCCCAGTCGCAGCTTTCCGTCCCCCCGGCGCCCGCGTGGATGCTGAAATAGCAATTCTTCGTATCCTCGGGCCTGGACAAAAGCCCCGTCAGTTCGATCTGCTCGCATCTTTTAACAAGCTCGTCCAGGTCGTCCTGCAACTGCCCGAGTTCTTCGGCGTCCGATTCCATCTCCGCCAGCTCGAACAATTCCTGGAGATCCTTCACTTCCCGCTGGACTTCCTCGACCGGGTCGACGACCGATTTGAGGGCGCTGAGTTGAGTCACGACGGACTGAGCGGAGTCAGGATTGTCCCAGAATCCCGCCTTGGACATCCGGCTCTCCAGATCGTGCAGTTGAGATTTCTTGCCGGCCAAGTCAAAGCCAGTCCCGGATCTTTTCCACCCGGGCCGACAACTCGCTGATCGCTGATTTTAATTCTGTCGTTTCCATGGCACGCTCTTATACCGCACGCCTGGAGAATTTGCAATAGATTGTTGTTCGGAGAGCAAGGCTGCTGCAAAATCCTGATCCCCGATCCTCCTATTTTGGCATAACCTCAAAAACGGTGATCTCGGGCCGTGCCCAAAATCGTACACGTGGAACGGGGCCGCCTTCCATCCCTATGCCACGATTCACGTAAAGCGTTGTCGTTCCAACCTGATATTTGCCGGATTCGTATTCTTTCCCATATTCTGAGAGTGTAACGAGCGCCCCGTAGAATGGTAGTGCGACTTGCCCGCCATGCGTGTGACCTGCCAGGTATAAATCGACGGGAAAATCCGTGATATCTTCAATAAGG
>JARRQQ010000612.1:0-5556 GCA_037381725.1 Sedimentisphaerales bacterium | reverse complement strand
CCCATCGACGGTCTTTTGGATACCTTCAGTACACAGTGTCGTCCCGTCACCTATCGCACCGAAATCTGCCACATTAAAGTAAGGCGAGACTCCAACCGCACAAACAAAAGACGAACTCAAAGCCGAAATGCAAACAGAAAAGAAGACGAGTTGAATGGCTTTCACGGCTTTTTCCATAATTGCCCCATCTGCATTGTTCATTATTCTATTTTGACTCAAGCAACAACACCCAATCGTTCCTGTCTGCGCTTTTGAAGGTTTGCCGGGGCTTTTCGACCTTGCCTACATCGAGCCAGCCACCCGTGCGGGGGTGATACCAGCGGGCGATCAGGCCGTTTTGGAGTGAATCGGTATTCAGAGTGACGGAGCCGCCTTCGGGCAGATAAACTACCAACAGATCACCGGCGTGTGATTTTGCCGCCGCAATGAACTTCGAGGGGTCTTTCTTGCCCGGCTGCGCGGTGAGCACGTCCGGCACCGGTACCAGCCTCCACCACTCGATCGACTTGAAGAAATCATGCAAATATTTCATGCTCAGCGCGCCGGGAAGGTCCTTCGCAATATACCAGGGCGAGCCTAAGCCCGTACTGAGATGATCGGCCGGCGCCTGGACTTTCGCATGCCAGCCCCAGATGCCCTGGCCGCCATAGGTGATGCCCGCCGGAGGAGAGACTAAGAGGCTCCAATACGCGGCCCGGCGAACCGAATGATCGTTGTGCACCTTGCGGTAGGTGTAGCCATTGTGCGCCTCATAATTCGGCTCGGTATTGATGACGGGCAGGATGGGCTGGTTGTTCCATTCGGTGCTGGGCGGACCTTGATTGAGCCAGCGGAAGGTGCCGTCATCGTCGCCGTGCCCGCTCTGATAGCCGATGAAGCTGAACCACGGCTCGTTGCGGAATTCTTTGCCGATCCAGCTTCTTCCTCGGACGTGCATGGTGGCCAGGCGATGCTGATCTTTATTGAAGACAGCCCGGCCGACCCGCTTCCAGCTCTCGGCGTTGTCGCCGCTGTAGTTGCCGTCGCCGCCGAGAAACCAGATGACCTGATGCGCGCCATATCTGGCGATCATGTACTCTGCCAGGACGATCTTCTGATCTTCGGGCAGATAGTAGCCCGGATTGTCGTCACCTCGAATGGCCCAGAGCAAAACCGGTACGGCCAAAAGACCGGCGTCGTTGATCGCATCGACGTATTTGTCCATCCGCTGGAAGAACGCCGGGTTGATGACAACCTTCTCCCTGCCCGTGAACGTCGGATTGCCTTCAGCATCAGCTTTGGCCATGCGCCATTGGGTCAGGACAAACTGGATGGCGGTGAATTCCTTCGCCACCCGATCTTTGAGAAAGACGTGCCAATCGTCCAGGTCCGCGAACAACGGGCCGCACCAGACGGTGTCCGCCAGCCAAAAAAAGGGCGTTCCGTCGGCGTGCTCGATGTACCGGCGATTCTCTGAAAGGCGCAATTCGCCATGCCGGAACAGGGCGAGATCGCCTTTGTATCCGTCACATCGAAACGAGCCCGTCTGGTTATTCAGACCGGTGTTACCTCTGTCGGAACAGACGGTCTCATACGTCCACTTGCCCTGCTGATCCGGCGAAAAACGCACGCGCCACGTTCGGCCCCCATCCCAAAAGGCCAGAAACGTTCGCTTACTGTCGTCCGGCGAGGTGAACTCCACGCGCATCTTAACGTCTTGCACGGGATTGTCGTAGTTTTTCGAGCTTGTGAACGACTGCTCGAAACGGGTCCATTGCTGCACGGCGCCACCTTCAGCCAGCGTGGGACAAACGCACCGGAACGCTAGCATCAATCCAACGGTAATGATGAACGGGGAAGGAACGAAGCGTTTCACTGTCAACCTCCCTGAATGAAATACATTTATTTTGCGGATGCGGCCACGGCGTAGAGTTTTTTCATCGTCGCAACGTAAAGCACACCATTGGCGGCGACCGCCGTGCCGTGTACCGGGCTGTCGAGCGAGATGGAACTGATGACCCTCTTTTCTTTGTCAGCGGCCAGGATCCAGAAGCGCCCCCGTCGCGTCCCAACGTAGACCTTTCCGTCGGCCACGAGTGTCGAAGCCCAGATGTCGCCCTTCGCGTCATGCGTCCAGTAAGGCCGGCCCGTCTCGGCGTCTACGCAGTGAATCAGACCGGCACAGTCGGCGACAAAAACCAAGCCGTTGTAGACCGCTGGCGTCGAGCAGCAATGACGCTGGACCGGGTAGGACCACACGGTCGCCGAGTCCGTGATGTCACCCGTCCCGGCTGCACGGATGCATTTGAGCCATGCCTTGTGCTTGCCCCACCAGATGTCGCCTCCGTAGGTAATATCATCGAAGACGGGCATGCTTTTGATATTGCTCGGACTTTCATCACGATTGCGAATGTATTGATGGACGTTCTCTTTCGGGGCCGTCGGATCGCAATCGAAACGCCAGACGCGCGTGAGCTTCTGCACGTGGCCTTCCGAAGGCGCGGATCGGACCGGCTCGAAGGCATAACAGACGCCGTCACCGCCGCAAAAGAAGACCAGGGTCCGGTCGCCAACCTTTCCGAGCGCCGGGGAGGACCAGGTCGAGTGGAATATCTTCGGGCCGATATGCTCGTCATCCCGGGCGACGAGCCGCCCGGTCCGCTTGTCGAGCACAATCAGGCTTGGAGCGTCGGGCGAGGGAATTAAGGCGTGCTTATCATTGAGACCATTGCTCGTGTTGACGTAGAGAAAGTCGCCGTACAGGAGAACCGAACAGTGGGCTGAGTCGTGCTGATGAACGCCCAGTTCGCCCAACATATCGAACAGCCAGACAACGTCGGCGTCCGTTTGGGCGACCATCATCGGAGATTCGCCTCGCGGCGCCATGTAGCGGCCCTCATTCACGTAAGGCCCGTCATTGCCGTCGGCCTGGCCGTTGAGATCGAGACACACCACTTCGCCCCGGTTGCTTACCGTGTACACGCGGTCATCCTCGATGGTGGCGGGCGAACAAATCCCCGTCCTGGGCCAATCCCGATACAGGGCGGGGGCCAGCTTCGGGACCACGAGTTGCCAGCACAGGCTCCCGTCCCTTTCGTCCAGGCACAACATCACGCCGCGATCCCCCTTGTGACGGGGATCACGCGGCCGATCGTTGTTCGTACCGATCAGCACTCTGCCGCCGGCCACGACCGGCGTCGAGTAGCTCTGTGTCCCCAGCGGAGCGACCCATTTGATATTCTCTCCGGTGCCCGGATCAAAACGGTCGGGCAGATTCGTCTCGGACGAAACCATGTTCCGCGAATATCTTTGACCCCACTGCGGCTGGTCCTCCGCCGAGACAAGCGAGATAACCCCCGACAGACAAAACAAAATGGGAAGGAAAATACCTCCGAGCCCGTTTCCTCTCCGGCAACACCCGGAGTCCGATGTGCTCATCTGTGGCACGCCTGGTGTCCTTCGTGCTTAACTTTCAGCAGCAGTCTTCGTCTCACCTGCAACGTCAGCGCTGGCGGCCGGGGCCTCTTTTGCCTTGCGACCGGCATGACTCTTGCGATGAACGACCTTCGGCAGCCCGAGCAGAGAATCCCCCTCCGACCACCGCTCCTCCTCTTTGAGCAGCTCGATGCGTTCGGCGCGTGAGAGGACGTTACGATGCCTGGTCAACGCGCCTTTGACTTTCAAAGAACGATCAATGGACATTCAACATTTCTCCTATCTCTATTCGACTTTCATGCCGTACGCATCCGAGAAAAGATGCGTGGCAAAAGACTCGTAACCTTTTGGCGCCTTATACGTCTTTCCGACCTCGATGATCCTCTGCTTGGCTTTGTACCCGTCGGTCCCGGGCTTATCCGGATTATCGTATCGATCAACCGTCTGCAAAAAACATACCCCGTTTCTCTGCCTGATCTCAGTTGCAATCCCATGTTCAGCAAAATGGGCCTGAACCGGTCCCAAATCGGCGGGCGTATGGTATTGCACCAGCACAATCACGTTGTCGCCCATCGAGACGTTCGTTTCGACATTGGCTTTGGCCTCCGTCTCGAGTCTCTGAGCCGGCGGAGGCGCATCCTCGGCCGATGTGGTGGCCGGCGGCGTGACAGGCGGCGGCACCACGTCCACGGCCGCCTGCTCCGTCGTAGCCTGCTCGTCCATCTGCCGCATAAGGCCGGACGGCCCGGGCGGCTGTTCCTCGGCCGGCACGTAGGAGAACTGGCCCAACCGATAGCTGGCGACGATCAGCAAGATCAACGCCAGGGCCACCGCGATAGCCACCTGGTACGGCACCGAAAACTCGATTCTGCCGGCGTTGTACTGGACAAACCTCGGTCTTCTTGGCCATTGTATCGTGCTTTTCGATGTCTCAACGGCGGTCACGGGCCTGCTCTCCGGCCCGGCTTCGACGGGCTTCTTCGCAGGCATCGGCTCCGGCGCTCCGCCGGGGCCGGGTTTCTGCCGAGTCTTGCTCATCACCTCATAAAGGGCTTTCTTGCCTCGATTCCGTGCCATCGTAGAGTCCGTTCGGCTTCTAACAGAAAATCCGATAAATGATTATTATATCGACGTGGGTCAAAAGAGCAAGTGTATACAAATTAAAAAAGACGGTCCCTTCTTACGATCTTCAGACGCTGATTTCAATAAGAAATCAGCCTCAAAGAAAAAAACACGCTGCGAACCCATCGCTTGCAGGTCATCCGGGACACCGATACAATGTTGTGGTGGGCGACGAACGGCCAACGGCTCCTGTCGCTTGCAAAAGGGTCGTAGTTGCTCTTTGGATGCGAAAGAGTATGCCGAATCCCGATGAATCCAGATATGCTCGTCATAGTATTGACGAACTGGTCAGCCGGCACGCGGAAGCCCTGTACGCCTATGCGTTGATGCGTGTGCGAGAGGAAGGGTTGGCCGAGGATATGGTCCAGGAAACCCTGATGGCGGCGTTGCAGAGCTGGGAGAAGTTCGCTGGAGATTCGTCGGAGCGTACGTGGCTGATCGGTATCCTGCGTCACAAGATTCTGGATTTCTTCCGGCAACACTGCGATAGTGAGCAAACGTATGACGAAACCTGGCGCGCCGAATACTTTGACAAAAAGAAGCACTGGAAAGACAGCATGGTCGACTGGAAGGCTGACCCGGCGGCATTGGCGGAGAACAAAGAGTTTTGGAAGGTGCTGCGTAATTGTTTGAAGGAGCTTTCGAAACTCATGGCTGAAGTCTTTGCGATGCGGGAACTGGAGGGTATGAGTTCCGAACAGGTCTGTAAGCACTTGCAGATTTCGCAGACTAATCTATGGGTATGCCTGCACCGCGCGCGGTTGCAGCTTCGCCGGTGTCTGGAAGTGAACTGGTTCGCATAGCTCGACGAATGAAACAATGGATCGAGAACTACTGAAAAACATGCTTCGTATTCTGACCCTGACGTGCGATCAGTCTGCACAGTTGATGTCCCAGTCGCAAGAGGCGTCACTGAGCAAGGCCGAACGATGCGCGTTAGGATTCCATCTGCTGATCTGTAGATCCTGCCGGAAGTACAAGAAGCAGTTGGAGACACTCCGCGCCGTTTTCAAGAAGATG
>JARRQQ010000611.1:0-4570 GCA_037381725.1 Sedimentisphaerales bacterium | reverse complement strand
GTCCGTTTTCGAACAAATTGCCCCAAAATCGGACACACGATTGGCATAGCGTACACCTGAACATGAATTTACCCCCTTTTTCAGGGCCTTTGAAGGGCTTTTTGGGCATAGAGATTGGCACGGCAGTTGCACATCTTTTCGGTATGTCTTGGCTGACAACGTTCTTCTCACATTTGTGATTCGTTCGGTCGAAGAGATCGAATGAATGTACTTGGGCATGAATGAGGCATTAGCAATGAAAACGGCAAAACGAGGCAAATGCTGGACAGAATTTGGTTTTCACAAAAGATTGGTTTGCTTCTGGACTTCAATAGCTTTTGTCTGGCTGGCGGTAGCGGGGTGTCCTGCTCCGACATTGAAAGAGGACCCCAAAATCAAGGCTTTGACCACAAACCTCAACACGATCGAAACGGTTCGGCCAGCAGACCTCTCAGATTCACCGCCGACTTCTTTTGAAGAAGCCAGCAAAGAGATCACAGAGCAAGTCACCGATTCAAATGAGGAAACTCCGGTGGTTGAGCTGATGCTCGAAGAAGTCCGCGCTGCAACCCTGGCCAATAATCTGGACCTCAAAGTCGATCTGATCGATCCGGCTGTTGCACAGCGATCGCTAGACGTAGAACGGGCTAAGTTCGAGGCCGCCTTCTCTGGCTCGGGCTCCTACAGCGCCTCAGAGACCGATGCAGGCGTTTCATCCACAAGCAACGACTATGATATGGGCGTACGAGTCCCACTATATACCGGAGGTTCGATCTCGGTGGGCATGCCGTTCGGGGAGTCCGATGGTGACAATTTTGATGGCGTAGCCGATGCGGCGGTCAGCGTATCCGTCATTCAGAACTTGCTTCGAGGTAGTGGGATGCGCATCAATACTGATTCGATCCGTATCGCTGGTTACGAAAAGCACATGGTAGATGCCCAAACGAAACAAAGAGCCATTGATCTTTTAGTCAATGCCGACGTTGCTTACTGGAGTCTCTACACGGCCCTCCGCGATCTTGACGTTAGCCGGGAACAATATAAGCTTGCTCAGGACCAACTCAATCATGCTCAAAAAAAGGTCGCCGCGGGTGCCGCTCCTCGAACCGAAATCATCCGTGCCGAATCAGGTTTGTTAAGTCGGGTCGGAAACCTTATCGCCACCGAGACGAGTGTTCAAAACAGGCAGCTTGATCTACAACGCATCATGAACCGTCCGGACATGCCCCTCAATGCGAACATAAGGATTGATCCGAAGACGGTACCGAACCCGCTGAAATTAGATGTCGATCAGGAAAAGCTTGTCGAAATCGCCCTGAATAATCGCATGGAGTCCATTCAGTGGGAATTGGAATTGGCTATCGAAGAGTTACACCTATAACGCAGCAACGGATGCCGTTGATATAGAGCATGCTTTGGGATCTTTTGGGGACAAGACTTCTGATACACATTCGTTTGGTCTTTCCGCCAGCATCCCCATGGGTAACCGGGCAGCTAAGGCGCGTCTGGAACGTGCGAGACTTCAGCAGCTTCAGAACCAGATCAGTTACGCCGACTTTCGTCTGTCTATCCGAAAAGAGGTATATGATGCTGTCCGGGAACTAAACAATAGCTGGCGAAGCATCCTAGCGGCCGAAAAGGACGTCGAAGCGGCTTTACGTACGTATAAGGTTGAGCAATCGCAGTTCGAGATTGGCAACCGAACCAGTACGGAAGTGTTGGATTCTGCGGCGGCACTGGCTGGAGCGCAGTTGGGAAGAATCCACGCCATTGTGGAATACGAAGTTGCTCAGATCTATCTTGCGCGGGCGACGGGGACCCTGTTGGGACACAGCCGGGTCATTCTGGAGCCCACGGATCTGCCGGACTCCGGCGGCGCTCGCTGAACGACCCAGCGTTTTCAGCCATCGTGACCTTGGCGGAGCCGCTTGATTGTACCTCGGCGACTACACCTTCAGAGGTGGTATCTTGATTTTCAGATGGCTTTCCAAGTTGCCCCTCAATCGCTTTGCGACATCCGGGAAATCCCGAAGGACGTTCTTATCCTGGAGCGGATCATCTTTTAGATTGTAAAGGCACGGCCCCTTGCCCGCATTCTTGCCCCTGACGTTCTGGAAGTAGTGCCAATCGAGCGTGTGGACGGCGCCGAAGTTACTGAAAACGGTGTAGACCTCGTCATGGATTGACGGCGCCTCTCCGGTCACCAGCCTCCACGCATCCTGGCCGTCGAGGTTCTTGTAGTCTCGGACACCGAGCAGCGAGAGAAACGTGGGCAGGTAATCAATCGCATTGACCAGACCGTCGACCCGCTTTCCCGCGAAGCGGCGGTCCGGATGCCTGATGATGAGCGGAATGTGCGTGACACACCGGTTCAAAAGGGCGGGAGTCTTCTGAACGCAGCCTTCCTCGCCGAGATGAGTACCGTGATCGGTTGAAAAGACAATGACCGTGTCGTCCATCAGGCCCATTTGCTCAACTCGCTCCAAAAGGCGCCCGATACAATAGTCGCTGAACGTGACCTCCGCGGCATAAAGGTCTTTGATAATTGGAAGGTCGTCTGGGCGGATGTCCCGGGTCTTGACCCCGTAGCCGAACAGATAGCGCTCATAGGGGTATTCGTCGCGATACATTTTCTGGAATCGCGGCGGAGCATCCCACGGCTCGTGCGGGTCGAACATGTCGATCCAGAGCATGAAGGGTTTGTTCCGGCCGTTGTGTTCGAGCCAGTCCGCGGCGGTCTGGCACGACTGGGCGCAGAAGTAATCTTTCGGTCCTTCCCGGTCCTGTGTGTTCATCAGGAATTGACGCATGTTGCGATCGTACGTCTCATTCCACAGGTGCGCGGGCATGTGTTTGCGTGGATCGAAGGCGTCTTTAGGTCCGCTTTTGTATTTGTCCGTTTCCTGGCCCCGCACCCACTGCCAGGAGTCGAAGCCGCGATGGAAATTATAGTCGGGCTTGAAATAGTGATAGGTATCGACAATGAAGCCCGTGGTGAATCCTTTCTTACCTACGATCTGGGCAAACGTCGTGTCGCCAGGGTCCAGAGGCTTCCATTTGGACTCGGGCAACACGCTTTTGCCCGTGTGGTAGACCCGCCGGCAAGGGATCGTGGGAAGCCCTTCCGTCGTCACGTCGGTAAACAAAACGCCTTCACTTGCGAGCTTGTCGAGGTAGGGCGTTTTGACGCGCGTGCTTCCGTAGCATCCCAGGTGGTCGGCCCTGAACGTGTCGGCGATGATGACGATGATGTTCAGGCCGCTGAGTCCGCGCTTGGTGCCCCGAGCCGTGCCCGGCTGGAGAGTCCCCGACCATATCGGGGCTTGCCTTTCCTCTTTCTCTTTGCCCTCGACGGGCAAGCCGTTTGTGAGCGCCGCGGCACCCATCGCCGCCATCACGCCCACGAACTTACGCCGCGTGACAGGTTCCTTGCTTGCGCCGAACAAAGGGGTGGACTCCACCGGTGCGTTGTCATCTTTTTGCGACATGACGATTCTCCTTTTGAGTATAGACCACAATTGCAGGCTCTATTCTACCGCGAGAGTATGAAGAAGTACAGCGGCTTCTGAGTCCTGGCAGTGCGGCCTGACGACCACCCCGACCGTTGGCGAAAACGCGTTGGAGCTTGGGCGGCTTCGCTCGCTTATCGTCTCTTGTACTTGCCCATCAACTGGCCTTCAGCGAGCACGTGCCCGTCCATCGCTTTGAGCAGATCGGCCTTCTTCGTACTGCCGGGCAAATCCAGCTTTGCATCGAGGGCGTAGATCTTGAAGTAGTACCGGTGAGTGCCACTTGGCGGGCACGGGCCTCCGTAGCCCGGCCGCTTGAAGTCTGTTATGCCTTGATGGGAGCCGTCGGGCAGCTCGGGGTTCTTTGCCACGTTCTCGGCCAGTTCGTGCACGTTGGGTGGGACGTTCCACATCACCCAGTGGACCCAAGTGCCCATCGGGGCATCAGGGTCGTCGGCTATCAGGGCGATGCTCTCGGCCGTCTCCGGCACGCCCGTCCACGTTACCGGCGGCGACACGTCTTGCCCATCGCACGTATACTTCGATGGTATCATGCCACCTTCCTGGAATGCTGAACTGTTGACTGTGATCGTCATGTCTCGACTCCTTTCTCGATTGACGCCCTCTGGTTCGGGCCGCCTTTGACAACCAGCGGCCGCAATAGCCAATACCATGATAGCTGCAATGCTCTTTCCCATGGGCTGTTCCTTTCAGTTACCCGGCATCCGCCAGGCCGTATGCACACTACAAGATTTCATCGTGGAAGGCAAGCTTATTACGGATCTCACGAAGATAATGACTTGTCTGGACGTTTTCTCCTGTTCACGATACAATCACGGCATGGGAACGAAAGTACAACGGACAAGTGAAGGGCAATCACCGGCACTTGGGCGGTCACGGCCCTGGATGCGAATTGCTCTCTTAGCGATCGCGCTAGTCTTCACGATAGCCGGATTCGGGGCTGATCTCAACGCGGGCGAAAGAAGACGCCTGATCGTGATGACAGATTTCTACAAGGACCCCGACGACAAGCAATCCATGATTCGCCTCCTAACGTATGCCAATGAATTCGACATCGAAGG
>JARRQQ010000610.1:0-3241 GCA_037381725.1 Sedimentisphaerales bacterium | reverse complement strand
CAACAGATCGACGTTGGCCGTGAGCCTCGCAATATCCCTGCCGCCCGTGAGAGTGCCCGCGGGCCAGCGAATGAAACACGGGACCCGGTGGCCACCGTCGTATTCCGAGCCTTTCTTGCCGCGCATTCCGGCGTTGTAGCCGTTACCCGACGTACCATTGTCGGTCATGAAGATCAGGATCGTGTTGTCCTCCAAGCCCAGCTCTTTTAACCAGCGCATCAGCCGGGCCATATTGTCGTCGATATTGGTAAGCATCCCGTAAAACCGGGCCAAACTCTTCGGCAAACCTTTATCCAGATACGGTTTCGCGTATTCGTCGGCGACGTTGTAGGGAGCGTGCGCAGCGTTCGTAGGTATATAGCAGAAGAAAGGGCGATCCTTGTTCGCTTCGATGAACTTCATCGCGCCGTCAAACCACACGTTCGTGCAATAGCCCTCGAACTTCTCCGGCCTACCGTTATGAAAGTACGTGTCGTCGAAATAATTGTTGCCCCAGTAATCAGGTCCCTGGCCGACACCACCCCCGAGGTGGATAAGTACTTCGTCGAACCCCCGATCCTGCGGCCGGAACGGGTAGTTGTCCCCAAGATGCCACTTGCCGAAGATGCCGGTACGATAACCGCTATCCGAGAAGACATCGCCCATTGTCACTTCGTCTCTTCGCAAGAGCGACCGGCCCATGATGGTATGCCAGACACCCGTTCGATTGCAGCAATGTCCCGTCATCAGGCCCGCTCGGGTGGGCGAACAGGTCGGGGCAACGTGAAAGTCCGTCAGTCGCACACTTTGCGCATACAACTCGTCTATATTGGGCGTCTTGATGACCGGATTGCCGTGACAGGCGAGGTCCCCATAGCCCTGGTCATCGGTCATCACGAGCACGACGTTCGGGCGCTTACCTCGGGAGAAACTGTCCCCCATGCCTGCGGCCCTGAGGCTGCCACCCACGAAAACGGCCCCCGTTGAAGCGGCGGCCGCCACGACCGTCTTTAGAAATTCTCTTCTCGTCGGATTGCGCATGTCTGCCTCCTCTTGCTATGGATTCTTCTGTTGAGGCCCCAAAGAAAGCTGCGTGAAATCACCCAATTGCAACTGCTCGACGAGCCCATGAATGTCATCCATGGTCACACTCTTAATTGCGCCCACGTCTTCTTCAATCGTACGGTATCGACCCAGGTACATCCAGTTGAAGCCCAGATCAACGAGCCGGCCCATCGGTAGCTCGTTTTTGATGACCAACGCGCTCAAGACCTTGTTCTTGGCCGCCTTCAATTCGTCTCGCGTAATGCCATCTTTCGCGAGGCTTCCCAGAATGCTCGCCACGGTGTCGAGGACCTTCGTGACGTTTTCGGTGCTGCAACGGATATAGCTATAGAACGCCCCCGTGCCGTCCATCGGCCCGAACTGCATCGTAGCCGACTCCGCCAGGGCTTTGTCCACCAGCTCCCAGAAAAAACGCGAGCCGACGTCGTCGCCGACAATCGTGCCCAAAAGCGAAGCGACAAACCGCCTCGGGTCTTGAGCCGAGACGCCAGCACTCATCAAACAGATGTGCTCGCGAACTAGATTAGCTTTTTCAACCCGCTCTCTGGCTTTGCTGCCCCCAAAGTCTTCGAGTCTGCGCTCGGCCGTCCGCCCGGCCTCCCACCGCCCGCACGATTCTTCCGCAACCGAACAAATCCCGTCCCAATCAAAATTTCCCGCGAAGGCCAGCACAAGATTGTTCGGAGCGTACCGCCTCGTGAAATAATCCCGCATCTGTTCGGCAGTCAGCTTATCGATGCTTTGTACGCCGCCGAGGACGCTATTGCCGCAGGGATGGCCGTCGAAATGCAGCGTGCGGCAACGGTCTATCACGTCGTAGCTGGGCTGGTCCTGGTACATGGCGATTTCTTCTTTGATGACGTTCTTTTCCATATTGAAATCGTCATCTCTCAGGGCCGGACGCATCAGCTCCGTCCACAGACGTGTCACGTCCACCAGGTATTCCGGCAGCACGGCCGCGTAGTAAACGGTATTCTCCTCACTGGTGAACGCATTGTATTGCGCTCCGACCTTATCGAAGGCCTCGTTCACCTCGAGCGCGCTGAGTTGGTCCGTTCCTTTGAACAACATGTGCTCGAGGAAGTGGGAAACGCCGTTGATCTGCGCAGTCTCATCGCGTGAGCCCGTCCTGACAAAGAAACCCACCGCCGCCGATTTGGCGGATTGGTTCATCTCGCCGATCAGAACCAGCCCGTTCTCTAGTGTCTTGGTCTTGAATTCCATGCGCTGTCCTAAGTTACGGTCACCTGCTTCGGGCCGATGGTCACTACGGTGAAGTCGTCGAAGGGATGATCTCGCAAGAATCCCAGGACGGATTCCACGCTGGTCGCTTCGATCTTGTCCTTGATCTCGTCCAGACCGCGGACTCTGCCCAAGACGTAGTAATCACCTCCTATCGCGCTAGCCCGGCTGCTGGACGATTCACTCTGAAGGATCAGGGCACTTTTGAGACCCACCTTGGCCCGGGCGATCTCTTCTTCACTGATTCCCTCACGCAATCGACGAAACTCGCCAACAATGCAGTCCAGCGTTTCCTGGGCCTTCTCCGGCGCCATGCCGGCATAGCACATAATACCTGCGGCCTCCTTCAAGCTGTGGTATCTGGCCCCGATCGCATAGCTCAAACCCCGCTTCTCCCTGACCTCCGTGAATAGCCTGGCACTCATCCCACCCGACAAAATTGATATGGCTACTCTGGCATTGTAATAATCCTCATCCGTAGGCTTCACCGTCTCCGTCATCAGACCGATATGCACTTGCGCCCCCTCATTAGTGATGTGCGTGTACTCTCCCCTCCTGAGACTCAAGGTTATTGCTTCCTGATCCCGTCGCGGTTCCGATTCAAAGAGTTCTTCCAACTGCCGACAGACCGCATCGAAGTCATATTTGCCCGCGACAGAGAAAATCGTCTGCGAGGGATTGAACCGCGCCGCAACGATCTGTTTTGAGGCCTCGGCCGTTAGGGCTTTTAGCTCGACGATCTCGCCAACGGTGCTGCGCCCCAAGGGACTCGGGTAGAACTGCTCTCTCAGTTTTAACATCACCTTGCGGCGAGGATCGTCGTCCAGAGACAACAGCTCATCCACGACCAGTTGCCTGGCCGGTTCGAATTGATCGTCCCTCAATGCGGGTCGGAGTATCACATCGGCGTACAGATCCAACGCTGCCCCCAAGTTACCCGCCTCCAGGGCGGCTC
>JARRQQ010000609.1:0-3244 GCA_037381725.1 Sedimentisphaerales bacterium | reverse complement strand
TCTCCAAACAAATACGTCAAAACCAACTCGCCCTGCATCTTCGCATTTTAGCATAAACCATTGGAATCTGTTTGTCACGGATTTTCGGCGAGAATGTAAAATGGAAGATTGCCACGTCGGCCTTCGGCCTCCTCGCAATGACAGAGTCTCGGAGGACGGACCCACCGGAGGCAACCTCTTACGCTGGCGGGAACCAAAAGAATGTCATTGCGAGCCCATTCGGCTGCGCTCAGGACAGGCTCCGTGAAGCAATCTTCAAATCATACTGACAGGTCTTTCCAACCCGGATTAACGCTTTCTATCAACGCAATCTTCTTAGCTCTGGAGCCGGACTTGATCTTCTTCTCCGCGGCAATCGCATCATAGATGCGGCTGAAGGATTCGCAATACACCAACATCGTAACATTGTACCTCTTCGTAAATGAAGAACCTCCTTGGCTCCTATGTTCCTGAACTCTTCTGCTTAGGTCGTTAGTCACACCGGTATAGATGACCGTCTTGTTGCGATTCGTCATCATGTACACCCAGTATCGCCTCATTGTCGTTCCATACCCGTTAAACGGAAGATTGCCACGTCGGCCTACCGGCCTCCTCGCAATGACAGAGTCTCGGAGGATGGACCCACCGGAGGCAACCTCTTACGCTGGCGGGACCTAAAAGAATGTCATTGCGAGCCCATTCGGCTGCGCTCAGGACAGGTTCTTTCGGCCAGTCAGCTTCCTCACAACGACAGAGAGGACAATGATTGTCAGGGCCCTGCGCCGCTTTGGGCTACGATAGGCGAAAGCAACTGAGAGTTTGTCATTGCGAGCGCAGCGAAGCAATCTTCAAATCATACCTATCCGAGGCACTCTACTTATTTCTCCCTTTTACTGAGATTGTCTTGTACCTTGCATGAGTCTCCCCAAAACAGATACGTCAGAATGACCTCGCCAAACATAACAACATCGTAGCATAGCACACATGAGCCTGTTTGTCCCATGTTCTTTACAGGAGACAGAATACAGCCGGTCAGGGCAACCGAAATCTGTGTCAATCCAGTGTTAATCCGTGTCTGAGAATATGTTGGACGAGGCGGCGAGGGGACGGGTATAGCCGGAGCGAGAAATGCGGCAGGAAATGTGCCTGAAGAGGTGTGAATTCAGAGCATCGGTACTGAAAAAACGAGGGACAGCCATCTAAACTGGGATAGATGACTGTCCCACCCAACGCTTATGCAACCGTTTGGATTCGCAGTGGTCTGTTCGATTTAGAACTTGAAGCCGATGCCCAGCGTGTACACGAACTGGCCGTCGTCGAACGCATCGGTGACCTCGTTGCCGCTACTGAAAAAGAAGTCGTATTCGATGCTCCCCATGATATACGTCGTCTCGTTGACGAACCAGTTAAGTCCCACCTCCGGGCCGGCGATCCATGTATCGGAAACATTATCGCCATAGATGTAACCCAGACTCGCGCCGACAAGCGGGCAAAGGTCTTGCGTACCGAGATAGTAATCTACCGCTACCCTCGTAGCCCCACTGTAATCGTTACTGCTTCCAGGCACATCTATCAAACTCACTCCCTGCCGGAATTCGCCCGCCAGGTTGTCCGAAAAGAAATACCCCAGAGACACGTCCGCCTGTAAGATCGTATTGTCCAGATCATCGTCACTGGCGCCGCTACCGCTGAGACCGAGAGTCCTGTCTCCTGCAGTGAATCCCTGCCCTAGCGCCGTGACCGGCAAGACAGCACAAGCTATCAGGCACAGTAAGGTGATTCGTGTTTTCATAAGTGACTCCTTACCAACATTAAATTGTTTCCTAACAGACCACCACTTTATAACCCGGCGGCAACTTCATCTTGATTCTGTTGCATTAGGCTGGATCGACAGACTCTCTCTTTTGTCTTGAACTCTTTTTGCTGGTGACATTTCCCAATGCGGCGGCCTTATTAAACCAGGTAAGAACGCAGCGCTCTGAGGATCGGCTTGCTCTTTTTGTGCGCCCCAAAACTCCAATTTAACAGCTTTCCCATATTCGCTCGGACTTGGGTCTCTTCCTCACTTAACCCCGATAATGAGGAAGGAGCCAACCAAAAATTTTTTTGCATTTTTTTCGATTTTCGATAGTCACAACCTGGATATCACGCAGGTCTCTGGTGAGGGCCACCGCGATGATCCCTATCCTGCTTTTCTAGAAACATAGGGAACTTGTGCCATCGGTATCCGCAGTTTAGGATATGCTGGACGGTTCGAGTGGAACGGGTATAATACGGGTGAGAAATGTGCCTCAGAGAACGGGGCTGAGGAGGTGTGAATTTAGGGCATCGGCAAACTGAGTTGAATGAATGCAGAAAGGGAATCCTATGTTGTCAGAGAGTGCAGATTTCGTGTCGCGGCGCGGGTTTATGGCGAAGGGTGTAGCCGGGGCGGTTGTGGCGGCTTCGGCGGCACTGGGGGCGCAGCGAGGGCAGAGGCAAAGAGGGCAAGGACAAAGGCAAGGTGGTCGGGGCAGGCCACGGCGAAGGCCGTTCGGGTTGCAGCTCTATTCGGTGCGCAATGATTGCCAGAAGGACCTGCCGGGCACGATAGCGGCGGTGGGCAAGATGGGCTATCAGGGCGTCGAGTTTGCCGGCTACTACGACCGCTCCGCCGAGGAGCTGCGCAAGATGCTCGACGACAACGGCCTGAAATGCTGCGGCACGCACATCGGCTTAGAGACGCTGCTCGGCGATAACCTCGCCAAGACCGTCGAGTTCAATAAGACGTTAGGGAACACGCACCTGATCGTGCCCGGCTTTGCGGAGAAGTACCGCGACTCGCACCAGGCGTGGATCGATACGGCCAAGCTCTTCAGCGAGATCGCGGAAAAGGTCAAGCCGGACGGGATGCGCGTCGGCTACCACAACCACGGCGTCGAGTTCACGCCTATGAGCGGCGAGCTGCCCTGGGACACGTTCTTCAGCAATGCGAGCAAGGACGTGATCATGCAGGTCGACCTCGGCAACGCCATGAGCGCCGGCATCGACCCCATTCCGTATCTCTACAAGTATCCCGACCGGGCGATCACCGTGCACGTCAAGGAGTTCAGCAAGACGAACCCCAAGGCCCTGATCGGCGAGGGCGACGTGCCCTGGCGGGCGTTCTTCGCCCTGTGCCGGGCGGTCGGCGGCACGGAGTGGTACATCGTCGAGTACGAGAACGACGCCTACCCGCCGCTCGAATGTGTGGATCGCTGCCTGCAAAACCTTCGCAAGATGAGGT
>JARRQQ010000608.1:0-6208 GCA_037381725.1 Sedimentisphaerales bacterium | reverse complement strand
CTTGTTGGTCATTGGGCGTCCTCAGCTTGTGGCTTTCGCTTGCGGGGTTTTCCTCGCTTCTTTTTCGAGGCAGGCGTTTGCTTCCGCTCGCCCTCGAGCGCCCTGGCGGTGGTTCGCAGGTCGTCGAGGTAGCGCGCCTCCGCTGCGGCTTCCGCCTCCAGTCGTCGGCGTTCCGCGAAGGCGTTATATTGGTGGCAGGCCCATTCTTCAGCCTCCTCATGACTCACCGAACCCGCGTTTTCCAGGACGGGCAGTTCGGTATCCCGAAGGAACTTGTCCAAGAAGGCTTCCCAATCCCGCATCCTGATGTCCTGGCGTCGCTGGGCGCGAAATTCGGCCTGGTCGAGGAACATCACGGTAATCCGGTTGAGCGTGTCGATTTCCTTTTCCGCGAGGTAGTTCTTGGCCGTGGTCACGTCCCGCTTGAAGACGCGCCCGCCTTTCCACGAGGTTAGGCCCATATTGGTTTTGGCGGCATCGGCGCGCCGGCGAACGATCTCGGCGGCGGTCATTCCGGCAGCGGCGTAGTGCATCTTGTTCTGCATCGTCGCGAAGAAGACCTGCGTTTGCTGTTCGTCCTCGACGTAATCGACGGCCAGAGCAAATATCTCTCGAATACGCTGGTATACGCGCGCTTCACTGGCGCGAATCTCACGGATGCGCGCCAGCAATTCATCGAAGTAGTCCGCCAGGCCACTACCGCCTTTGAGCCGTTCGTCGTCCAGGATGAATCCCTTGACGATATACTCGCGCAGCCGGGCCGTGGCCCATTGGCGAAACCGGGTGGCTATGATGGACTTGACCCGGTAGCCGACCGCAATAATCATGTCGAGGTTGTAGTAATCAAGCCGCCGTTGGACCGATCGCGATCCCTCTTGGCGAACTGTCAAGTATTCCTTGACAGTTGCCTCCGGCGAGAGTTCGCCATCTTCGTAAATATTTTGTATGTGAAGACTTATGTTTTGTTTGGTCGTCTGATACAATTCGGCCATGAGGCTCTGGGTAAGCCAAACCGTTTCATCCTGAAGACGGACCTCCAGGCGGACTTCGCCGCCATCAGACTGGTAGATCAGGATTTCGGCCTCCTTAGGGGCAGGCAAGTTCTCGCTCATTCAACTCTCTCCTCCAGCAGACGCTGGATGCCGACTACGATCTCGTTGATACGCCTTGGCACTTGGATTTTTGCGGTCGAGGTTACAGCCGCTTTTGAGAAGTTCATCGGCGGGGACTTTCCACGCCTGGTCATTTTCCTCTCGTTTCTTCCACCAGCGTATGCAATCGGCGAATTCCTCGAACTGGATGGGTATGGTTTTAGTGTAGTTCTTGCGGCCTTCGGGGAGCGGTTGTTCGTAGTACCAAACCTCTTTCGTCGGGCCGGAGCGCTCGAAGAACATTATATTCGTAGGAATAGAGGTATAAGGAGCGAAGACGCCGTTAGGTAGGCGGACGATGGTATGCAGGTTAAAGTCTTTGAGGAGTTCTTCCTTGATTCGGGCGCATACTCCATCGCCAAACAGAACGCCGTTAGGGACAATGACAGCCGCCCGGCCTGGTTTGCCCTGGTTCTTCTCAGGGCGTTTGAGCTTTCGCATAATAAGCTGCAAGAATAGAAGCGCCGTTTCAGACGTTTGCTTGTCGGCGGGAAAGTTGTTTTTGATGCCTGCTTCCTCTTCGCCACCGAAGGGCGGATTCGTCAAAACAATATCCACTCGCTGTTTGTCCCCAATCTCACTGACTTTTACCGCCAATGAGTTGCCGTATTGAATCTGTGGGTATTCCAGCCCGTGCAAGAGCAAGTTCATCTGGCATAATTCAAAAGGAAGCGGTTTGGCCTCCTGTCCGAAAATGCTCTTGTCCTGGAGTATCTTTCTATCCTCGACCTTCTTACACTGGTCTTGAAGGTGGATATACGATTCGACCAGGAAACCGCCTGTCCCGCACGCGGGATCGAGAACGGTTTCGCCAAGCTTCGGATTCAGCACGTCCACCATGAATTTGACGACCGGGCGCGGTGTGTAGAATTCGCCTGAATCCCCTGCGGCGTCCCGCATTTCCTTGAGCATCGCCTCGTAGATATGGCTGAGCGTGTGTATTTCTTCCGAAGACGTGAAGTGGATTGCGTTAATCTTATTGATGACATCCCTCAATAAGTAGCCACTCACCATCCGGTTAATGACTCCTCGGAATACGGTTGCGATCACGTCTCGACGGTCTGACCCGTTCGCACTTTGCAGACCCCTGAGATATGCCAATAGGCCCGTCCCGCGCTCACCGTTCGGCCGGACCGCCTCATCCTGATTGATGAAAGCAATAAGCTCGTCTCCCGTGATACCATCCTCTTTGGACGCCCAGTCGCGCCATCGGTACGGTGGTTCAATAGCCTGGCGAAAACGCTTGCCCGCGACTTTGGCTTCCTGCTCGCGAATGCGCTCCATATCGTCCAGGAACTTGAGGAACATAATCCAGGTAAGCATCGGTAGACGGTCGAGGTCTCCATTGAGACCCTTATCTTTGCGCATGATGTCACGCGCTGATTTAATGATGGAACTGAGTTGTTGAGCGGTTGTCTGCGGCTTTTGTGCCTTCTTCCTTGCTCTTTTAGCCATAATGATGTCTTTTATGCTGCATATAATTGCGTCTGAAGGTCGGCAACGGCCTTTCTTAACTCCTCAGCCCCGCCGAACATCGCCGCGATTTCCGTCACGTTCCCATGCCTCGATATCGGAGGCACTTTTAAGATATCGGGTATTGCAAACTGGGCGACCCCATGCTCGGCGTACTTTTCCAGAAGCTCGTCCAGAATCGTCCTTGCCTGCGACCCATATCGCTCGAAGAAATCCTTCTTTTCCTTCTTGAGCATGGCCGCGCGTTCGCGTCGCGTTCGCAATGGTGCATTGTAGGTGATATGACAGAGCAGGTCAAACGGATCGGCGTCCGGCTGTTTAGCCGCCTCAGCCAATCCGTTGTGCCGCGTCCGCCCATTTGCTGCGCAGCTCCGCCGCGGATGGATACAGCGTCCTGACTTTTTCCGCCGTGTAGTCCGTGTACCTCACAACCTTAAGCTTGTTTCCTTCCGAGTCAAGCTCATAGACTAAATGCGCTGCGATTTCTACGTGTCCGCCGTCAACATAGTACTTTCGCCGGGTCACTTGCGGCGGCTCGACAATCTCAGGCGAGCCTTCTACAACCACTATCTCGGATTCTTCCTCGATGGGTTCTTCCTGCTCGACGACCTGCTCTTGGGTGATCTGGCCGTTTTCGTCAATTTCCTGCTCCGTGGCAAAGGCGGGGAATCCATCAAATTCGGGATCGGCGAAGTGACGCGTCGCCGAGCCGGTATAGTCAAGGATGTTGAAGTAATACTTACCGTAATCGTCTCTGACGCGCGTGCCTCGCCCGATGATCTGCTTGAATTCGGTCATGGAGCCAACGACTCGCGCAATCGCGATGTTTTTGCACGTCGGCATGTCAACGCCCGTCGTTAAAAGTTTTGAAGTCGTCAAGATTACCGGACTGGTTGTTTCAAGCTCTTGAAACCGACTCAGATGTCCTTTCCCTATTTCTTTTTCCTCTGACGTGACGCGACAGACATAATCGGGGAATTTCTGTACTAAATCCATGCTCAAGTTGTTCAAAGCACGCCTCATTTCACTCGCGTGCTCTTGGTCCACACAGAAGACTATGGTCTTGGCGAATCGGTCGTTCCTACTCAGGAAATCGGTGAGATGGCGAGCGATGGCCTCCGTCCTTGCTTTTAGTGCAACAACAGTCTCGAAATCCTTGGTCTGATATTCTTCGTCGGGGATTTCCCGCCCATATCGGTCAAGCTCTCCCTTGTCCGGTCGCCACCCGGCTGCATCGTATTCCGTAATAACTCTATGCACGCGATAGGGCGCGAGAAAACCATCGTCGATGCCCTGCTTGAGACTGTAAGTATAAATCGGATTGCCAAAGTACCTGTAGGTATCTTTGTTATCTTCGCGCAGCGGCGTCGCAGTCATTCCTATTTGATAGGCAGGCTCGAAGTATTCGAGAATCTCTCGCCAATTACTATCGTCCCGAGCGCCGCCTCGGTGACACTCATCGACGAGAATCAAGTCGAAAAAGTCCGGAGCGTATTCGCGATATAATCCCGGACGGCGCTCATCTTCTGCAATGGCCTGGTATATCGAGAAGTACATCTCCCTGCCTTTGCTTGTTTTTCCATTTTCTATCTTGTGACGTGCATCACCAAAGGGAATGAACATCTTGTCTTTGGGGTCATCAACAAGGATATTCCGGTCGGCGAGATAGAGAATCTTGGGACGACGATATTCCCCGGTTCGGTTCCAACGTGAAGACCATAGTTTCCAGCATATCTGGAAAGCCACCAGAGTCTTACCCGTTCCTGTTGCCATTGTGATTAGGACGCGACGTTTGCCTTGCAGAATCTCGCGGACGGTTCTGTTTATGGCAATTTCCTGATAGTATCGAGGAACTTTTCCGATGAGCTGATACGACGGAGTGAGCCATCGCCCGGCTATGTCAGATGTCACGCCCTGGGAATCAGATAGCCAAGTCCATAACTCATCCGGCGTCGCAAAACGGTCTACTTCCCGTTCCTCGCCTGTTATGAAATCGAATTCGATGATACCCATACCGTTGGTTGAATACGCAAACTTGAGGTCCAACATTTCGGCGTATTCTTTTGCTTGTTGCATTCCATCAGCGGGAGATTTGTAATCCGCCTTGGCCTCTACGACGGCAATCGGAAAATCTCGCGTATATCGCAACAGATAGTCTGCTCGTTTTTGTTTCTTTCGGCGGACCTTGCCGCCAGAAACAATAATGCGTCCGTCGGTGAAGGTTCTCTGTTCCGTGAATGAGTGAGGCTCGTCGTCCCACCCAGCATCGATTAGCCTGGGTAGCACGTACTTTCGACATGTATCCGCTTCAGTCGCCATCGTCCATTCTATGACCGGGCCAGCCGACAGTCCTTCTGTCCGCTGTTTCCAGAGTATTTCCTCGGCCTGACGCCCCACAAACCTTAATTTATCTGTCGAAAGGAGCTAGAGCAAGCCAAAAAAGAAGCACAGGGAAAACAGAAGACAGGATACAGGGGTCTTGAATCCCGAATCTCGGCTATCGAAGGTCGAAAGCCATGCCAAGCAGAGTGAATCCGTGTTAAAATAATCCTCTTTGTGCTCTCGATGGCTGAAGAACAAAAACCAGGAGAAGGAAAAATGGACTCTCCTAAGCGTGGTTGGCCGGACGATAATGTAGAGAAGGTGATAGACTGTGACAGAAGTGGATCCTACTGAGGTTGAGCGTGTATGAGATATGCAGGATTGACCGATGATCCGGCCAGGCGAAAGCGGGAACGGGGCAACCCGCAGGATTTCCGAGTGATCCAGCAATTCACGTCCGAGACGTCGGCCCGGCAGTGGGTAAGGAGAATGCTGAACCAGGGATGCGAGCAGGATACCGTCGGCCAGGGCTGGAAGTACGGCTACACCTTCTCCCTCCGGCGTTAGCTGACCGCTTGTTTTGATCCATCGCTTTCTTCGGGGTTTTCTGACGGTCTGTATTCTCGGGCGGAGCTAGTCGGGGTGGTGCCGGAGGAGCTCCTCGATCTCTTCCAACGAGAACTTGTTCAACTTGACTACCTTGGCGTGAGGGCGATAGACCGGTGGCAGAATGGCCCGGGCTTGCTCCTTGGTGTCCACCTCCATGATGATCCATGCCCTATGCTCACCGTCCAGACAGCCGAAGTCCGCATGCGTCAGGTAATGCGAGCCGCTGCTGAGCAGTATTTTAACGGCGAGAGCACACGCCTTCGCTTCCGCCTCGTGCGGAACCTCAATAAGAAATCGTGCCATGATGCGAAATCTCCTTCCCATATTCTATGAGCGGGTCAAGGGAATCCGCGCCGCACGTCAGCCTTAGACACAAATCCCGCCTAGGATTCCCTTTAACCATTTGCCCAAAACACTCCTATAGCCATTAGGCTGTATGATACTCACATTCAATAGAGGTTGCAGTAACTTTCTATTCTCTTTCGCGGGCGACCGTGGATTCCCGCCTGCGCAGGAATGACGCGCCGTCTGTCTTCTGTCGTCCGTCCTCCGTCGTCTGCACTCATTCGGGAAGGGAAATAAATAAAAGAATGCTTGACAAGGCCCAATAATGTGGTATAAATGATAGAGTATATAAAGATTAGAAATCTTTA